>JBEKCQ010000030.1:0-27561 GCA_050014795.1 Terriglobia bacterium
AAGGTTATCGGGTCGGAGACGGGGATGGCCAGGATGCGCACCTCGCGAGGAAACCCGAGGCCAAGCTCGCGCATGACCTCGCGCACTTCCCCCAGGCCGACGAAGTGCGGACAGGGGCCGCGGGCCTCGCCGACCTCAGCGAAGTTGCGTTCCTGAATCTCCGACCCGATAAACTCTTCGGGAACGTAGCTGTCAATCAGCAGGACCTTTTCCCGGCCAATCAACTCGTCCAGCAGCGCCAGGCCGAACAGCGACGTGGACCGCACTTCGACCTCCGCCGGGAAAGTCCCTTGCAGCCGTTCCGCGACGCGGATGCCCACCGCGTCGTCTTTCAACAACTCATTCCCCAGGCCCACCACCTTCCTGGGCGCCCAGGTTTTCTCCCTTTCCCCAGAGTCGCCTACTCTATCCAAAAACCTGTCCAGATGGTTCTCTATGAGAAAGCAGACAGGACCTCGGGTTCGGACCCGCGTGGTTTTCACTGCCCGCCTGCCAGGTGGTCAATGTTTCCCGTCAGTCCTCGTCAGTAGCACCCACGGCGAGTAGGGAGGCTTGGCTGACGAGCTAGTCATCCCTCATTGTCGTGCTATGATGGCGCGAAATGAGAGGTCAAATTCTCTTCGGGGTCTGAGAAGTGCTAATCCAATTTCGGGACTGGAAGCTGGCTTCACTCGTGGTTCTCGTGCTGGTCGGTCAACCTTCCTGGATGTGCGCCCAGAAGCGGAGCACGCGGCCCTGCGTGCAACTCCAGGCGCCGGCGGGCGCGCGTCCCGTCAAGATTGATCCGGCCGGTGAAACGGTCCTGCCCAATGGCCGCCTGATCACGCCGCTGGGGAAACATGTGACGGTTGCCCCACATCCCTACGGCCTCGCGCTGAGCCCCGATGGCAAAACACTGGTGACGGCAAACAGCGGCACCAGCCCGTTCTCGTTTTCAATCATCACCGAACTGGGAAGCGACCAACCCAAGGTGGTGCAAGTCCCGCCCACCCTCCCGGCTGAGGCTGGCGATGAGGAGCGCGAAGTGGAGAGCGTCTTCCTGGGCGTCGCCATCGCGCGCGATAACCGCACGTTGTATCTCTCCGAGGGTGACAACGGGCGCGTGGGCATCTTCGACCTAGTTACCCACGAGCGGCTGGACTCGATCACTCTGGACGGGACGTTTCAGGGGCAGAAGTTCGAGAACAGTCTGCCCGGAGAGCTGAAGCTCTCCCCCGATAGTCAACGATTGTTCGTCCTCGACCTGGCGCATTTCCGCCTCGTGGTCATCGACACGCAATCGAAGCAGATCATTGCAAGTGTGCCCGTGGGCCGCATGCCCTTCGGGCTGGCGGTTTCGCTGGATGGTAGACGCGTTTACGTGTCCAACGTCGGCATGTTCCAGTATTCGCTCTTGCCGGGCTACGACCCGAAGGATCAGCGGGACACGGGCCTGGATTTTCCTCCCTTTGGATTTCCCTCGAAGGAAGCGGAAGCAGGGACGACAGTGGCGGGCAAGCAGATTCCGGGCCTCGGAGATCCCAACGTGCCCGAGTCGAACTCTCTCTGGGTGATCGATGTTTCCGATGCGGCGAGCCCTCGCGTGACCGCTAAGATCAGGACGGGAATTCCTGTGGGCGAGAAATCCGTCGGCGGCAGCAGCCCGGGAGCGGTGGTCGCGGGCCACAAGAAAGTCTTCGTCTCCAACGCTGCTCAGGACAGCATCACCATTATCAACGCGCGGACGCATCACGTGGAGAAAACACTAGTGCTTGAGCCGGCACAGTGGTTGCGGGGGCTGCGCGGGGTTTTGCCGTTCGGCATGGCTCTTACTGCAGATGAGAAGCGACTGTACGTCGCTTGCGCCGGAATCAACGCCATAGCGATTGTGGACGCTGAAGGTGGCAAGACAATCTATGGTTATCTGCCGACGGCGTGGTTCCCCGTGCGGGTTGCCCTCAGTCCCGACAATAAGGCCCTCTACGTAGCGAGTGCCAAGGGCTTCGGTTCGGGGCCCAACGGAGGCCGTGACTTCTCGCCAGGCCCCGAAGGAAGCTATATCGGCGACATCACGAAGGGCGTGGTTTCGCGCCTCCAGGTCCCAATATCCTTCACCTATATGGGTGACCTTGTGCGACTGGGCGAAGAACTGCCACCTTGGCAGAAGCCAGAACGTTACCCAATGGACGAACGGTCAGGCGTTTGGGTGCGCAAACGGACAGTCACGGGCATGGAAGCGGTATCGATGCATACCGTGCATGTCTTGTACAACAACGGCTTCCGGGGCCCCGTGCCTCCCCAGGAGAATGCCAGTCGAAAAAACGATTTCCCGGTGCCCCCGCCGGGACAAGCTAGTTCCAGAATCAAGCACGTCGTATTCATCGTGAAAGAGAACCGCACCTTTGATGAGGTGTTCGGCGACATTTCCGAAATCAACGGCGAGCGCGTCAATGCCGAGCCCAGTCTCGCGCGCTACGGTGAGGACGCGACAGTGAAGGAGAAAGGCCAGCCAACGGTCGAGCACACCAGCGTCACGCCCAACCATCATGCGCTGGCTCGCCGCTTCGCCTTCAGCGACAACTTCTACGTGGATTCGGATGTTTCGGTGGATGGGCACCACTGGTTAGTCGGCAACTACCCGAACGAATTCGTCGAGAGCGCGGTGCCAGCCGCCACCGGGAAGAAGCTGCACTTCCGCCCCGACCCGGACGCGCCCGGTCGGCTGGGAATCCTGTCGTCAAATTCCTGGCCCGAGTCCTTTCTGGAGGGTGGTTCGCTGTGGGAGCATCTGGCGCGGCATCGCCTCAGCTTTCGCAACTATGGAGAGGGTGTATGGATGTCTGGCAGCGACGAAGGTCCGGGGCTGATGCCTACGGGCATCCGACAAGCCGTGAACATTCCCATGGCGCAGGTCTTGTTTGAAAACACCTCGCGCAGTTACGCCACGTTCAACATGTCCATCTCCGACCAGTACCGCTTCGAACAGTTCAAGCGTGAATTCGATTTGCGCTATGCGAGCGGCAAGGAACCTCTGCCGCAGCTCATCTACCTCTGGCTGCCGAACGACCACACGGCCACACCTCGCCCCGAGGACGGGTTCGCCTATCGCGCCTCGTATGTTGCCGATAACGATCTGGCGCTGGGAAAGCTGGTGGAGCTGCTCTCCCACAGTGTTTTCTGGAAGGACATGGCGATCTTCGTGACCGAGGACGACGCGCAAGATGGCCGGGACCACGTGGATGCCCACCGCAGCTTGCTGATGGTCATCAGCCCTTACGCGCGGCGAGGCGTCTCGCACGTGCACACCAGCATGGCGAGCATTCTGAAGACTTTCTTCTTGATCTTTGGGCTGCCGCCCCTGAACCAGTACGACGCCGCGGCTACCGACTTGGCTGACATGTTCGCCGACCAGCCGGATTTCACGCCCTACCAAGCTCTGCCTTCGGACCCGCGCATTTTTGATCCGGCGAAAGTGGTCGAGCCGGGTTTGGAGATGCACGCCCGGCCCGCACCGCCCTCTGAGCCACTCGACGATCCTGCCACGATCCGGCGTCGCATGCGTGAGCAGTCTGAGGAAACAGAAGAGAATTAAACAGGACGACGCTGAGGCGCGCGGAAGTCAGCGCGGACCGCAGCCGCCGCACGCGAAGGAGTGAGCGACGCTCCCACGAAAAAAGACCCGCCGTTGTCTTTCCCTTGAACTGAGTTACGTGGGGGTGGGCTCAAGGCTGGTAATCAAAATGGTGCCCGCCAGGGTAACGGCGCCACCGACCACCATGGTGAGCGTTATTTTCTCGCCGAGAGTCACTGCCGAGATAAGGACACCCAAGAACGGCAGAAGGTAAATTGAAACGGAGGCCTGGCTCACGTCAAGACGCTTCAGCAAGAACATCCAGATGACCATCGCCAACCCCCAACTGAATACGCTCAGAACTGCCAGCGCCATCCAAACGGCTGATCCGTAGTCACGAACCTCCCGCAGAGACAAAGGCTCCGCCCAAACCAGCAAAGGTAGGCTGATCACCAGCGCGAGCAGGTACCCGTACACCAGTACTTCCAGGGGTGTAAAACGGCGCAGAAGTTCCTTGCAGTAGACGTTATAAAACGAACTGCAGGCGCAGGCTACGAGCACCAGGAGGTTACCGACGAGGAACTTACTACTGGCCACGTCGAGGTGACGCCAGCTGAAATCCGAGAGGATCAGAACTCCGGTCAGGGAGACAACCAGGCTTGACCACCTCACCAGGCTCATTTTCTCATGGAGAATCAGGGAGGCCAAGACCGCCGTCATGATCGGCATCGTGAGATAAATCAGGGCTGCGTTGGAGGCCGTGGAGCGCTCGATTCCCCACGCCAGCACCGCAGAGGCCGGGATGAGTCCAGCCACGCCGATCATCAAGAAGCCGAGGAGGTTTCGCTTACCCCATAGAGACCGGTTGAGCCCTTCCGGCGCGTGGCCTGGCGCCGGTCTCAACGCGGGTGAGTTTCGCAGACGGCGACGCTCCACGATGAGGAAAGGCAGCAGAACCAGGATGGCCAGCAGAAATGTCCAGGCGCTTACGGTGATCGGCCCCAGCTTTTCAGTGGCGACTTTGTAAGCAGCGTATTGGCCCGCCCACATCCCGTTGACCAGGACGAGCAAGCTGACATCAAGGGCGGAGCGGCGAGAAATCCTCATCCTCTCGAAGCTTCCCCAGGCGCCGAACCAAGGCCGGGTCACGGAAGATGCCTTTTCGCGAAACCAGCGCTGGGGCGCGGTGAATTTACTCCACCACGGTCACGGGTTTAGCCAGGCAGAGCCGGACGGTGGCTTCGTCCAGAGTGACACCGATGCCGGGTTCTTCCGGCAGCGACCACTTTCCATCCTCGACCGGGGCTTCGGGCTTTGCCAACCTGGGCCGAAGGTAGGAAGGGAAGAATTCCGGATGGAAGAGCTCGGCGTACGGACAGTTGGGAACCACCGCGCTGAAATGCCGCGTAGCCGCCGCAGTGAGTCCCGTTTTCCAGGCATGCGGCACACAATAGAGTCCCCGCTCCGCCGCCATTTGCGCGCAGCGCAGCGCCTCGGTGAATCCTCCCACTCTGCCCAAGTCGGGCTGAATCACATCACAATGTCCACGATCCATCAGTTCGCGGAATTCGTGCCGCGTCTGGAGGAACTCGCCGACCGCCACGGGGGTGGTCGTCGCATCCGCCAAACGCGCCAGGCCATCCAGATCGTCGGTGTGCAACGGCGTCTCCACAAAAAACAGCTTGGCGTCTTCTATCCTCCGCAGGACCCAGAGCGCGTCGTTGCAGTTCTTCCAGCGATAGCCCACATCGATCATGAACTCCCGGTCTTCACCGGCCAGCTTGCGGCACTCGTGGATGAACTTTACCAGTTCGCGGTCGTCCACCAAGTCGTAGAAAAGCATCTCCATCTTCATCGCCCTAAAGCCGAAGGCCACCGCCTTCTCGATCAGCGCGAAACAACCGGCTCTCATTTCAGACCAGGGCCGTCCTTGCGGCATACTGGGAAACAAGGTGGCGTAAGGAATGACGTAAGGCCGGGCCGCTCCGCCCAAGATCTGACAAACAGGCTTGCCGAGCAACTTTCCTCGCAGGTCATGCAGAGCGATATCGATGGCGGACATCAACATGATGCCCAGCCCGCGGCGCCCGTGGTAGATCGTGCCCTCGTAGAGCCTGTCCCATAGCTGCTCGACTTCTATAGGGTTCTGGCCTAAGAGGATGTCCCGGACGCTCCGGCTCCAAATGTGCGCCGTGGGTGTTTCCAGGAGCGCGGCAATCGCATTGGGAGGTGCGTCTGTCTCGCCCAGGCCATAGGCGCCATTGTCAGCCGTGACCCGGATTACCGCCGTGTCCACCGCCCCGTCACAATCGTCGGGTGCGGCGTGCGGCGAGCGGAGCTGAAGGCATTCAATCCTGGAAATCCTCACGTTCTGACCTGTCATGTGGGCTCTCCTTGATGATTACTGGCGGGCATGAAAGCGCCCCGCCGCGACCGCTGCTCGAAGCCGGATTTACTGGGCCTTTAAAACTCCCAGCCGGGAGAGAATCGCGCGCAGTTCCTCGCGGTCGGCCTCCGGCAGCGGGGCCAGAGGCGGACGCGACGGGCCGGCATTCATCCCGCAAAGATTCATCGCCTCCTTGATGACCACCGTCGTATAGCCCGGCCGTCGCCCCCGCAAGTCGAAGATCGCCAGGGTTTCCTGCTCCACCACGCGGGCTGCGGCCTCAAATTGCCGTGCCTGCAATAGCCGGAGTATCCTGCGGGAGGTCTCCGGCATGAAGTTGACTATTCCGCTCGTGAAGACGTCCACCCCCAACGCGAAGTAACTGGGGGCGAGAATCTCCCCCACTCCGCACATCAGCTTAAGACGATCGCCCACCGCGATCCACTGCCGCACGAACTGCTTCATGTCGCCGTGTTCGTCCTTGAGCCCGACGATGGTGGGGACCGCCGCCAGACGGCGCAACAATGCGGGACTGAAATTCAGCGACGGGGTTTGAAAGAGGACCACCCCCAGCTTCACCGCGGCAGCCACAGAACGGTAATACTCGAACAGGCCGTCGTCGTTGGCGTTTGTGTAGTGCGGCGGCAGGACCAGGATTCCGTCGGCGCCGCTGGCTTCTGCCGCCTGGGCAAGCGCACAACTCACGGGGAGCGAGAATCCCACCCCTACCAGCACAGGCTTCCGTCCCCGTGCCTCCTCGACGACGGTGCGGGCGACCTGCTTTTGTTCCTCGGGGGTAAGAGAGAATATCTCACCATTGTTGCCCAAAGTGACGACGGCCTCACAGTGTTGTGTCAAGTGGGCAGCGTTTTGCCGGAGGGCTTCAAGATTAAGGCTGAGGTCCTGCTGGAAAGGTGTCACTCCAAAGCCCACTATACCCTTCAAGCAGCTTTTGAGGTCCTTGGGTGTTCTCGCCACTACTGGCCTCCACAGGGGTGAAGCGGCGGGCCAGCAGAGCCCGGTGGGCAATCCCGGAGTGTGGCTGACCCAGCTGCCCCCCTCCGCTCGCCTGCGCCCGGCCCGTGCCGACTACTCGGCGTTGTCAATGCCAGCATAGATGGTGCGACCGCCATCGACAAAGAGTGTAGTCCCCGTGATGCACCGCGCCATGTCTGAAGCCAGGAAGAGAGCCGCGTTGGCGATATCCTCCGGGTAGATCCTCACGGGCATCGGCCCCTTGGATAGTAGCTCCTCGAGCGCCGCGGCCCTGAGAAGAGTTCCATGGTGAGCGGAGTCATCACGAAACCAGGACAGATCAGGTTCACCCTTACACTGTCTCGACCGAAATCGACCGCGAGGCTGCGGGTGAGTGCGATCAGGCCCCCCTTGCTGACCCCATAAGGGAAAGCTTTTCCCTGGGCACGGACAGCGTGTGTCGAGCCGATGTTAATGATCGATCCACCGCCAGCAGCCACCATCATGGGGATCGCCTGCTTCGCGCAGAGCCAGGCCCCCTTCAGGTTGACACTGAGACACCGGTCCCCATCCGCTTCATCTAAGGTCACAGCGTCCTTGTGGATGTATGTACCGGCGCAGTTTACCAGAACATCGAGCTTGGAGGTATGCTTGCGGATCTCCGCGAAAGCCGTGCTAACCTGCTCGGCCGAGGAGACGTCCACAGGAAGGGCCCTGGCGGATCTGCCCCCTTCGTTGATCCCACGCACCACCGCGGTTGCGCCTTCGGCGTTCTGGTCAAGGATGATCGATTGCGCCTGGCATTTGCTGAACGCGACGGCAATGCCCCGGCCAATCCCGGAAGCCCCGCCGGTGATCGCCGCGATTTTGCCGGTAAGCATCATTGGCTTCAGTTCTGCGATCCTTAGCGGCTGAGGTCGTTCTCTTGAAAGTCTCCTAGATTTGCGGCGGGGTCATCCAGCACCATTCCGAACTGCCGCAGGTTGAAGATGACCTCGATGATCTCAGGGGCCAAGGCCTCCGGGGAATGGCGCGTCCCGCGCGGGACAGTTGTGAAATCCCCCCACTGGAGTTCCTGAGCACTCTGGAGCCTGCATGCCAGTGTCGCGAGGTTCAAGCGTCACCCTCTGGAATCCCTCAGTTCGTCTGAGCTGCGGCAGTTTCGCAGCGTTCGTACCACCGGCAAGGAGATTTGTCAAGAAACTTTTCACGAATTCCTGAAAGTTGTCTCCGGTCTGGCGGCGCTCTCCGCCAACCCCGCAGAACTGGAGCTTGTCGCCGAACCGTCAAGGTAGACCCAAGTTCGTCCAAGACGCGCAGGGGCTGGGAAGGTGGAGTGAAAATCCCATCAAGGGATGGAACACGGCGTGCGCGCTGAAAGCTTTCACTGGCTTCTGAAACATTTCACTTGACAAAGTCGCTCCTGATTTTTATAGTGCCGGTCGGCGAAACTGGAGAAGATTGCACGAAGCGGGGAGACGAAACCCGGGCGAGAGGTGTCCCCCGGCAATTGCCTTTGTCATTGCGCCGTCGGAGTTGGGATTCACAGCGAAGGAGGGATTGCGACCCATGCGGAATCATCGCCTTTTCGAAATTCTGACAGCCTTGGCGGCTATCTTGACGTTGTCAGCACAACTCATGGCTTCAATCGATCGCGGCGCGATCCGTGGGACGGTGACCGACCCGCAGGGAGCGGTGGTTCCCGAGGCGAAGGTTGTGGTCCGCAATCTGGAGACAGGAGTTGAATCGCGCCTGGCAACCAACGCCGCGGGCTTCTATCTGGCGACGGAGCTTGTCCCGGGCAAGTACTCGATCCGAATTGAAGCCTCGGGCTTCAGCCCTCTCGAGATCAAAGACATCGTGGTCGGTGCCGGCACGACTGTGACTCAAGATGCGGAACTGAAGGTCGGGGCGACCACGCAAAGGATAGAGGTCAGCGCTCGGACGCAACTGGTAGAGACAACCTCCTCGAATTTCAGCACGAGCATCTCTCGACGTTACCTGGAGAACCTGCCTCTCCAAGGCCGCGATATCCAGACCTTGGTGTCGCTCTTCCCGGGTGTCATTCAGTCGAGCGGGCCTTCGGGTGCCGTGTTCGGTTCCAACAGCCAGTTTGGTGGCTTCCCGGACCCGCTTCACCTTGTGGGATCGAGCGTCAGCGCCAATGGGGGACAGGCAGGGGCGAACGCCTGGTTCCTGGAAGGCGCGCTGAACGCGACGGTGGGCGCGGAAGCTGCGACCGTCAATCCTTCACCGGACGCCGTTCAGGAGTTCAATTTGGTTCAGAACAGCCTGGCTGCCGAATACGGACGCACCAGCGGCATGGTCGTCAACGTCGTGCTCAAGTCCGGAACGAACGACCTGCACGGGTCGGGCTCCATCCTCAACCGCAATTCGGTCTTCAGCGCCACCAATCCCTTCTCGCGGCGCACTACACCTGGTGAGCCGGACGTACAACCGTGGACGAACTGGAATGACTTCAGCGGAACGCTGGGCGGGCCGGTCGTTATTCCTCACATCTACAATGGAAAGAACCGGACCTTCTTCTTCGTTTCCGAAGATGTCTCATTCCTGCATGAGCGTCAGAACAAGATCCTCACGGTTCCAATGCCCGCCGAAAAGAATGGGGATTTCACGGGAAACCCGTACTACACGGCTACGTGCGACACGGTCAACAATCCGTCCGCGTGCCTCTACGATCCCGCGACCACGGACGAAACCAGCCCGGGGTCGGGGGTGTTCACGCGGACGCCTTTCGCGACGCCGGTTATCCCGCAGGACCGGATCGACCCGCTGGCCAAGTTCTATCTCGACTCCATTCCCGCTCCGAACTTCGTCGATCCGCTGTCTCCTTGCAGTCCCGCCTATCTCTGTAACAACTACCTTGGCGCCGTGGGCAGCAGCATGACGACGCACAACGCGTCGGTGAAGATCGACCACAGCTTCAACGACAAGCACCGGCTCTTTGTTTCCTGGCTGTTCAACCCGAGCTCCTATGAGAATTACCGGTATCCCTGGAATGGCCCTTCGGCGCAGGTAGGCACGGGGATTCTAGGCCCCAATCCCTTCCGGACGCGGAACCAGCTTTCGATCGTGGGACTGACCTCGACACTGACTCCTACCGTCGTGAACGAAGCGCGCTTGTCGTTTGGCCGCCAAAACCTTGTGAGCCTGCCAAACCCCGACAGCGTGACGGCCACCCAGCAGATCAAAGAAAAGGTGGCGGGATTGAATTTCTGGCTTTACGACCCCTTGCAGTCCGTCCCGACCATTTCCTTTTGGAATAACGAAGCCAACAGCTCCTTCCAAATGGGATATGTCGGCTACACGGATGTTACCATCGGCCAGCAGGCATGGACGTTCAATGACAGCCTCACGAAAATCTGGGGGCGCCACACGATCAAAGGCGGCTTCACCTTCCGAAGAAACAATCTGTGGGGGAGTTCGGCCGGAGGCTATAACATCAACTTTGACGGCTACCATACCGAGGACCCGGTCAATCCCTATGGTGGCCCGAACTGGAACGGGCTGGCGGATTTTCTCCTGGGATCGGTCGTTCAGGGCGGTGGCAGTTCCGCCATCCAACTTTCACCCTGGCAAACCAACGACGATTATGCCGCCTTTGTGCAGGATGACTTCCGCGTAACCAAGAACTTTACGGTGAGCCTGGGAGTCCGCTGGGATGTTTACGGCTGGATCCGCGAGCGGCACGACCAGCTCGCCAACTTCGACCTCTCCCTGAAGAACCCCGAGGTCAACGCTCTGGGCAAGCTCGTTTACCCGGGAGCGCCCAGTCATCCCGACCGCAACCTCTTTCCAGCGAACAAAGGCAGCTTCGGTCCCCGAATCGGCTTCGCATGGTCACCGTTTGGAAACAGCAAGACCGTGATCCGCGGGGGCTACGGGCTGATTTACAGCAACAGCCTCTCGGCGGCGTTCGGGCAGGGTAACGGGGCCTTCTCAACCATGGGCTCCTACGTTCCTGTGAGCACTCCAATCACTGACCCCCTCTATAGCGCTGGCTACTATCAGTGGGGTGGATGGACGCTCAGCCAGGGAGCGCCTTCCATTCAGTTCCCCGACCTGACCGCCAATCGCAAAAACGACTTCCAATATGTCGGCGTCACAAGCGCGAACATTTACGGGTTTATCAAAGGGGATAAGGACCCCTACATTCAGCAATGGAACTTCTCCATTCAGCGGGAGCTGCCCGGCAACATTCTCATCAGTGCGGCTTATGTGGGCAGCCACGGCTCGCATCTGCTGAACGACGAATTCCGCAACACGAACCAAGTCCCCAAATCCGAATACGCGCGGGTCCGATCGCACATTAATGATTACACATATCAAGTCGACCCCTCCTTCAATGGCCTGTGGAACGATTGTGGTCAGTGGAGCCTGCCGGGCGACAGCAATGTCTATTGCTCAGGATGGTTTGCGCTCGAGCCCTACCCCTTCTGGTGGTCCGTCCAGTCACTGCTCACCCCGGACGGCATCAACAAATATCACTCCGGCCAGCTACGGGTTGAGAAGCGGTATTCGCACGGCCTCAATTTCATCGGGTCGTACACGTATTCCAAGAACATCGTGAGCGCCGGGTTGGGCGCGCTGGTGGGCAATACCATCGGTCCGACCACACTGGGCGGCCGCGGCGTGGGGCGGATCGCGTGGGTTCCGGGCTCTTCCATGGGCGGCGCGGCGGATTTCTTCACCCATACCACCGCGGACGACGTCTACAATCTGCGGCGATATGATGCCCTCTCCCCCGACGACACAACGCATATCTTCAACATCGCATCGACCTACGAACTGCCGTTCGGCAAAGGAAAGAAGTGGGCCAATACCGGCGGCGTAGTCAACGCCATCGTCGGCGGGTGGAAATTCACCCAGATCTGGAATTTCCAGTCGGGCGTGCCGATGTTCTTTACGACACAATCGGCTTGCACGGGTCTGTACAAGACGATCAGCTGCCGGCCCAATGTCGTGGGCGACCTCTCTGCCGGGCGCAGCAGCAAGACAAAAGTACAACGCGAGCAGCAGTGGTATAACGCCAGTGCCCTATGCGCTCCGTGGGGATGTGACGACAACTTGACCACGACAATCTACAACGCCTACAATGCTGGGGACAACGCCACCCTCGACTCCATCGACGCCTTCTGGCAACTCGGAAATGCGGGCACGCGCCCCCCTTCCGGCCGCATGCCCGGTTACTGGAATGCGGACATGTCGCTGGCCAAGGACTTCCACCGGGGTGAGTCCAAGTACTTCAATTTCCGCTGGGACGTCTTCAACGCCCTCAACCATCAGAACCTGGGCGTTCCGAACAGCACTTGGTGCCTGCCGCCGGGACCGAATGGGGAGCTCGATTACGTCCACACCTTCGGGTGCGCGTTCGGTCAGATTACCAACGTGCAGACCGATCCGCGGAGCATGCAGTTTTCTCTGAAATTTGTCTGGTAGATGTTGCGGTACCTCAGGCCCTCCTCTGGCACGGGCAGGCTCTCAGGCCTGCCCGTAACTTTGTCTGGACGCCGCGACTTGAAAAGAGCGCTTGGCGAGGCCTAACCTGGACTGTGTCCACGGGTCGAACGATCACTACGGGGAGTGATCATGCAGGGGACTTTGAAATCCTCATGGGCCACTGCAGGCGGTGAGACCGGCCTATCCGACGTCATGGACAACGGCTGGTATCCCCAAATCATCGGGACCGCCAAAGGAGAAACAGATAAACTAGCGGGTCGTACGGCTCGACTGTTTCTCGGAGGACTGTCAGATTGCGAGATCACCTTCCTGAAGGCGGGAGAAGAACCGGAATGACACAGACCAGAGGAGATGAATGAAGCGATCCCAGAGGTCGACGACATTTTCCCGCCGGGACTTCTTCAGTGGGACTCTCGGAACGGGCGCGGCCCTCTCTCTGTCCTCGCTCCTTCCAACGCGCGCCGCCGGCGAGCCTGCGCCGGACGCGCTCACCGACGGGCCCATCGTCATCCACGTGCCCTCACCCGCTGGTCCGCCCCCACTTGGCGCGCCCGTGGAGTTGAGCGTGCCTTTTCCGCGCGGAGGGCTGCGTCATCCGGAAAAGCTGGCTATCTACTCACCCGACGGCAAAGCCGTCATGGCACAGTTTCGCCCCGCCTTGAAATGGCCTGACGGCAGCATCCGCTGGCTTGCCATCGCCTTCGAGGCTGCTTCTGGGCCCGGGGACTATGTTCTGCGGGAGGGCGAGACTCCGCGCGTGCCTGACCTGGTGAGCGAAATAGACGGGCGCGTTGTGCTCGACACCAGCGAGATCCTCCTGAGCATTGCGAGATCTGGGAAGGGGTGGCTGGAGATGATGGCCGCTCCTGACTCGGCCGGCAAAGCTCAGCCGATGGTGAAGGGAGCATTTGCCGGCGACCTTGTGCTGACTCGCCACGACGGCAAGGCGTTTCGAGCCTCGCTCGATGGTAACACTCGCCACGTGGTCGTCGAAGAGTGCGGGCCGGTCCGTGCTCAGGTCCGTATTGAGGGAAAGTGCCGGGCGGAGGACAACGAAAGCCTACTCGACTACATTATCCGATGTACCGCTTTTCGAGGCCGCTCGGAGGTCCGTCTCGGCGTCACCTGGATCAATGCCACAAACAACCCTTCCGAACAGGTGAAGGATATTCGACTGGTTTTCCCGTATGAATTTGAACCTGAGCGCCTTGTGATCGGATGCGAAACGGGTGTGTATGACGGTCCCTTCCTGAAGGATTGGCCGGTTTACATTCTGCAGGAGGATTACAACTGGTACTGGGCCAAAACTCGTAACCCCGATGGGAGGGTTCAGAATCTCTCGAGCGGCGGCTGCAACGGTGAGCATTCACCTGGATGGCTGTGCATCCAGGATCGGGAGCGCTGCCTAGGAGTTTGGGTTCCGAACTTCTGGGAGGAGTATCCGAATGAGATCTCTTTAAGGCAGGGCGAATTGAGTGTGGGGCTGTGGCCGGAGCGGGCCATCGACCACCTGCTGAGCAAACCCCTTCTCCCGGCGAACCCCCAGGGCGAGCGGGCATATTCGATGACCAAATATCGGCCCATCCTGCCGCACCCGTATTGGGCCTTCGTGGACCCCAAGAAGAAGTGCCTGGATGCCCGGCAGGGTATGGCCAAAACGCAAGAGATCGTCTTGAGCGTCTGGGCGGGCCGAGGTGAGACTCCCACCTTCGAAGCAAAGTGGTGGCGGAAGACGCTGAAACCGGTGAGAGGCCATCTCGAGCCCGAGTACGTCGCCCGCACGGAAGCGCTGGGCCCCATCTCGCCACGCGATCCCGAGCGTTTCCCCCAATTTGACCAGTTGTTTGAGGAAAGTTTCGGTTGGCTGAATCGGCACATCGATCTTCTGAAATGTTACGGGAAGTTCGATTACGGCGACTTCAAATACTTCACGGCATCGACAACCTACATGGGTCATCCCGGAACGAAGTGGGGAGAGATGGGCGAGATGCCGCGGGAAGGCTATTGGCAGAATAATGAGGGTGACCAACTCCTCGGGCTGCTCCTCTACTACTTCCGGACTGGAGCCCCGGCTGCCTGGGAGCGGTGCAAGATTGTGGCGCGCCATCTGCTTGATCTCGATATCCGGCATTACCCTCATTGGGGAATGTACACGCACAGCTACGGGCACTGCTACGTGACCGTTGGGGAAGGTGGGGAGCCGGACCACTCGTGGCTCTTGGGACTGCTCGCCTGGGCGGGCGTGAGTGGCGACCCCATTGTGTGGGACTGGCTCATTCGATGTGGCGATTATCTTGTGGGTTTGGAGCCGGAGTTTATTCAGGGCGACGCCCGAACTGCGTCGCTGTACCTCCACATGATGTGTCAGTTCCGTAGGTACACAGGTGAGCAGAGGTTTCTTGCCGCGACGGAAGTCCCACTGAAAACCCTTCTGAAGTTTCAAAATCCGAATGGGAGCTGGCCCGCCTACCTGGGGAATGTCAACAAGCCGCAGATTACGGGATTCATCGACCACGCTATGATGGCGCTTGCCGACTACTACGCGATGACGGATGACAGGCCATGCCTGGAGGCGCTCGAGCGCGCCTTCAGGTATGTCATTGGCCCACATGGCATCGCGGAATCGATGGATGTTTCCCCCCTCGCGCTTCAGGGGCTCGCCGTCCTCGCAGAAAAGACCGGCAATCCGCAGTACCGAGAGGCAGTCCTGAGCGCGCTCAAGAAAATACGGACGATTCAAGATCGCTCCCCCGATCCTTATGGGCGGGGCGACACGTGGGCAGAGTGGGGCGTGAACAATCCCGAAGGCGCAAAAGGAACCGGCCGGCCGCCGCAGTTTCTGGGCCAGACCCGCCCGGTGACGGTCGGATTGATCTTGTCCTATGCCCAGCCCAGCTTGGCCATCATCGCGGGGCAAAATTGGCGCAACGTCCCGGCTGGTTTGGCGGCACCCGCAAAGCCGCCGAAATGACCACAGCAACTCGGGTGGGATCGGGTAGAAGTCCGGAGGTACAAGGATGCGAGCCTCTCCACGAACTCTTTGGGCAATCCTGCCGGCGATCCTCGCGGTAGCGCTCTCGATCACGGCGGGACCGGAGCTTTCCCAGGAGACGCAACAGCCGTTGAAGGCCGTGGGGGACGCTCCGGGGATGCCTTCGGCAGTTTTGCGCGAAGCGCCGCTCATTCAGATGCCCGGCGTTGAAGTCCCGGAACGCAGCCTGCTCCACGAGGCTGATTCGAACAACCCGCTCCATTGGGATGGCGACACTCTGTACCTGTTCAACAACTACGGGCACCCCTGGCGCACGTCGGGGCCGGACATCGAGCACCTGGGCAACCGTATTTACGTGGACCTGGGCGTCCAGAACAATAAAATGAACCTCTGGATCGAGAGCACCTGGAAGGATGATGACGGCACGCTCTACGGTGCCTATCACTATGAGCCGGACACCATCTGCTTTTCCAATCAGCATATCCTGACCGCGCCCCGGATCGGTTGGATCCGCTCTATCAACAATGGTGCCACTTGGGAGGATCTGGGATTTATCATCTCTGCCAATCCTTGCCGTATCAACTGCCTCACCAAAAGCCCGTGGGACTCCGGCGGAACGGGCGACTTCGTTTTCCATCTGGATCCGAAGAAGGAGTACTTCTACTTCTACGGCACCAGTTACGACCCGGACCTCGCCGAGCAGGGCGTCTTCGTGGCCCGGATGCGCTACGCCGACCGAAACAATCCGGCAGGGAAAGTGATGAAATGGCACAAAGGCGATTGGAGTGAAGCCGGACTCTGGGGCCACGTCACTCCGGTCTTCCCGGCGGAGCGGGATTACCATCGGCCCGACGGCTCCATGTTCTGGGGGCCCTCGATTCATTGGAACACGTACCTCAACATGTACGTGATGGTCCTGAATCACGCCATCGACACGAAGCTCACCGAAGACGGGATCTACATCAGCTACAACCCCGAGGTGGGCGACCCGAATGGTTGGAGCAAGCCCCAAATGATTCTCGACCGCGAGGGGATCCTCAAGGCGACGACGATCGGCAAGGTTGTTGACGGAATGCTGCTCATTCCGCGCGGAGTGTACTACGGCGAACTCAGGCCGGCGCCGGATGGCACGGTAATCGCGGACACCGTCTCGAGCGGCTGGTACCCCCAGGTGATCGGAACGGACAAGGGCGAGACCGACAACCTGTGTGGACGCGTAGGACGGTTCTTCATGACGGGGATGTCGCGGCTGGAGATCACCTTTCTGAAGCCGGGAGAGAAAGCAGAATGAAGCGCGAAGGTCCCAGCGAGGGAGCGGACGCCTGGCCGCACGTCGTCGAGAAACCCAATGTGGGGGAACCATGCGAGGGCACCTAAGGGTCGCGTTAGCAGCGTTCATGCTGATTGGATTTGCCTGCCCAACTGATCGCGGTGGCGCCGTGCCCGCCCAGCCGCCGCCCGGACGGCCGGCAGGTGGCAACCTTCCGTCGGTGGTGTTCAGTGATGCGCCGGAGATCCTCATCACGGGCGTGGACTGCAACAGCCCGGCGCACTGGGATGGCGACACACTGTATGTCTTCAACTCCTACGGTCACCCCTGGCGGAATTCAGGCCCCGACCTGTTTCACCTGGGCAACCGCCTTTCCACACGGCTGGGGGACATCAACGACAAGCTTTACATCTGGATTGAAGCTACTTGGAAGGACGAGAACGACGGCGTTCTTTACGGCGCTTATCACTACGAAGTGGACGCAGTCTGCTTCTCCAACAATCACCTGCCCACCATGCCTCGCATCGGGTGGGTCCGGTCGAGGGACAATGGTGCAACGTGGGAGGACTTGGGGTTCATCATCGAAGCCAGGCCTTGCGCCGTACGTTGTGACACGGCGAGTCCCTGGGATGTAGGCGGTACCGGGGACTTTGTGTTCTACCTGGACGAAAAGAGGGAGTACTTTTACTTCTACGGGACAAGCTACGACTCACAGTTTGAGGAGCAGGGCGTCTGGGCGGCACGGATGCGCTACGCTGACCGGAAGAATCCCTCGGGCAAGGTCATGAAGTGGTACAAGGGCGGCTGGAGCGAGCCCGGGCTGTGGGGGCATATGACGCCTGTCTTCCCTGCCGAAAGGGACTACCATCGGCAGGATGGCTCGATGTTCTGGGGTCCGGCCATTCACTGGAATACTTATCTAAGCACGTACGTCATGTTCCTCAATCACGCCGTTGACACCAGGCTTACTCAGGACGGGATTTACATCAGCTTTAATCGTGATGTTGGGAACCCGAACGGTTGGAGCAGGCCGAAGAAGATCCTCGGTCGCGCGGAAATCCAGGAGACCATGTCGGGGGCGTGGCTTTCTCGGACCAAGCGAGAAAACGGCTGGTATCCCGAAGTGATTGGGATGGAGAAGGGCGAGACGGACAAGGTCGTCGGGCGGACCGCGCGATTCTTCATGGCGGGGCTGTCACGCAAGCAGATCACCTTTCTAAGACCCGGCGAGAAGGCTCCCTTGCCCTGAACGGCGCCGGCGCGAACGCAGTTTCGCCCCTGGATGGACGTCATCCGGCCGCGGCGGGAATTCTTACGACCCAGGAAAACTGCATGCGAATCGACATGACTCGGAGAGCGTTCATCGGGACCTCGGCGGCCGCACTGGGCAGTCTCCTGGTGCCGCGCGCCGCCCCAGCCGCTGACGATCCCGACTTTCACATCTGCCCGAAGTCGCGGCCACCTGCCCGTACCCTCTTTGCCTTTCGCACGGGTGACCTGACGTCATTCGCCTGGGACATGCGGCTGACGCTCTCGTGCCTGCAGGGCATTGTGAATCGGTCTCAACCCCGGCTCTACCTGATTCACGATCGTTACGATGAACTCTGGCTGGACTGGCTCCGTGAGCGGGGCGATGTGGACAAGGTCATCTGGCTCGAAGTGGGCGAGGTCTTCGAGCTCTTCTTGCCTGAGGTCTCCAAGACGTTCCTGACCGATCCGGAAGTTCCGGCCAGCATCAACGTGGCGACGATGCTCGCCGGCATCCACGACGGGCTGGTAGCGACGCCTAACACAGCACCTCAGTTCAAGCTTCCCGTGGGAAGCGAGCCGGAGTCGCCCGGCGGCGGACTTGATCTGCGCAAGCTCGGATGGAAAAAGGACATCGACGCCTACCGATGGGCCTTCCGGCAACTTGACGGAGGATTGTCACGGCAAGCCGTCACGATCCTGGCCCCGCAAGAGGTGGCGCTGCGGGACTATTTGGTCGAATTCAGAATCCCCATCCTCTGGATTTCCGCACCACGCGACACGGAGAAGAATCCCAAGGCTTCGTCCGACGAGGAAATGCAGTTCGCCCGCGAGATCATGATGAAGTGGCCGCCCAACATTCCTTGTCTCGGATGGCCCAATAGCGGAGACAAGGAAGCCGGAATCGGGGAAACACTGGGAGTCCGACTGGCGAGCGAGTGCGCCAAATTCACGCCCTGCACGGCATTTGACGCCTACTCGCCGACGGTGGGGAATCTCTCCGTTCATTCGGGAACCACCGCCAAACTGCGACAATCCATGCCACCGGTCAGACTGCAGCGCGACAAGGTCTATTTCGCATTTATCAGGTCGGACGGCGACGGCTGGAACTTCCAGCGGCACTACTACCGCAAGCTCTTCGACGACCCGAAACACGGCAGCGTTCCCATCGGCTGGCAACTGGGCTCCACGGCGTTTGACGGCCAGCCGGACATCCTCGACTACTACTACAAACACGCGCGCCCGGGCGACTGCTTCGTGAACGCCCTCACGGGCATGGGTTACATCCACGAGGCCAGTTACGCCGAGGGTTATCCGCCCGAACAGCGTGAGCAGATCTGGCGGGAGTACCTGCGGCTTTCGGCGATCTACCGCGGGCGCATTGATGCCTCGGTGATCTCCACCTACGCGGAGATGCCGCCCGAACGGCTGGCAAGTATCGCAGAGATGCCCGGGATTACTGGGATCTTTTCCAATTACGGGCGTACGGACCAGACGACCCTGGAGAACTTGGCCACGAGGGTTCGCGGCATTCCGGTGTTCCGCGCCGTCAATCGCCCGCCTTACGTCCTCACCTTCACGCCATCGGCGCGCCGGGACGCGGAGCGTTTCATGATCAATGAGATCACCACCTGGACGCCACCCCAGCGGCCGGCGTTTCTTTTCGTCTTTCTGGCCAACTGGCTGACGAACATGCAAATGGCCGAAAACATCGTGAAGGGTCTCGGGAGCGCGTACATCGCCGTGCGTCCAGATCAGCTGGTCTCGCTTTACCAGCAGAGCAAAAGCGCCTGACGACAGGGCGAGTAAACTGGATTTGATCTTCGCCCAAATCCCCCAAGGCCACGGGTGTCTCTTGTCTGCCGCTGGCATGATTCGCTCCAGCAAAACGCCGGTTGATTAACTCGCAGATGAGCAGGAGACACGCGCGGTGTGTTCGCTTGGACGTGCGGTCGGCGACGGCCACTGAAGAGGGAAGGTGATGATGAGACGATAGGCGGATGATCTCTTCCGCCGCAAATTCTTTCGCAAATGCGCAACGGAATTGAACTATCGCTCCTTATCGCAGAGTGACAATGCCCGACGCTCGCACTTGGACCGGACCTATCAGGCCGGAAGCAACGGGCTCGGGGACGTAATCGCGAATCATCAGCGGGGACATGGCTGGAGGCCGGTCAGTTTCAGTGGACTTCTTGACTCGCATGCGGTTGATCAGACTGTTGGTGACGCGGATCTCAAGCTGGTTGACTCCAGCCTTGACCGCGCCGGATATATCGAGGACGTACGGCCGCCTCCAGGCAATCCCTGCTGCCTTGTCGTTCACGAAGACCTCAGCAATGTCATGAACCTCTCCCAAGTCCAGTGACGCTCTGACGTTCGGCAAGAGGTACGAAGCAGGCAAAACGATTTGCGTTCGGTAAGATGCTGTGCCGGAAAAGTCCCGCAATTCTGGGTATTGCGTCCAGCTAGCGAGCGTATCGAGCTTCTTCTCCACATTATTCTCGGCTAGGCGCCAGGGCCCGGCAAGGATCAACGGTGCGGGCAATCCGCGGCTCTCCGCGCTCAACAAGCCTTGCGAAGTGCGTGCATGGAAGAGACCGTTCTGGTCAACTTCCGCTTCTACAGCTTTCCCTTCCTCCCTTACCCCAAGAATGCGCGCCAGGTTTGTCTCAGTCACTGCATTCTTCGGCGCCCCCGGGTGAAAGACGACGAATAGCGAACCCCAGGGACCAAGCGTCAAGTCCACCTCGGAGAACTCCCCTTCCTGGCGCAATCGATACAGCGGCTCGATTGATCCCGACAGCGCATCGAAGAGCAACGGAGTCCAGCCGGCCACCTGAAACCGAGCGAGAAATCGCTTCTCGTGCGCGCTAAGGTTAGCGATGAAATAGATCTTGCCCTCGGCGGTTTCGCGGTGGACGAATCCGATTTCGGGATCCTGGGGCTCCATCAGCAAGTCGGGAGGGATAATCTTCGCCACGACACGCGGTAGGGGGGAAGAACGCGGAGCCAGATTCTGATACTGATCGGGGAGGAGAAGGACGGCCTCGCCCGCGCCGCACTTGCTCCCGCGGGCCCGCAACTCGCCGCGCCAAGGCAGCCGACTCGCATCTGACGGGTCTCCGAAGAGCTCGCGGCTTAGCTCCCCAACACGTGCCGTGTTCTTTATCGCGCCAACGAATCCTGGAGAGCGCTCCGGCGTGCGGCAGAGGGCGATCAGCGTTCCACCCGCGCGACAGAAGTCGCGAAGCCGCTCGAACGCCTCTGGCTCGATGGCTTCGACCGGGGGCAAGACCACAACCCGGTAATCCATCGGCCCGACGTGCAGGCCCTCGCTGTCGATACGGCCCGCCAGCACGCGGCGTGCGTTGACAAAATCGAAATCAAAGCCACCATCTTGCAGAGCAGCGAGCATTGCTGCCGTGCTGGTGACTCCACCTTCACTCATATGCCTCTCTAGGTCCCCGGCCAGATCATCCCAATCTCCGTAGGCCTTCGACCAGACATCCTCAATCGGTAGATACACGGCGACTCTCACGGCGGGCTTACCCTGCTGCAGCAAGAAGTCGGCACGACGGATGTAGTCCGAAAGGTGCTTCAGATAAGGCCACCACGGATTGCCTCGTCCGACGTACGTGGCGGCGTAGTAGTACCAACCGGGAGGTTCAGCCCAGGCAGGAGACAATGGGACGCCGTGGTAATAGATCTGGTTGATGCCATCCAAGTACGAGGCGTCTGCGGCCGCCTTCATGTTTTCGAGCGTGACCAGAAAAGGAGGGCAGCGAAGCCACGTGAAGCTCTCGGCAGAGACCTGCGTTCGGCCAAACAAATGGGCGGCTGAACTGGCCAGCTTCCGGTCCCGGATATTGATCCGTCGCCGATCTTCCTCCCCGTAGGCTTCGCCCTCGGGGTAATCATTCATTCCGTAAGCCTCGAGAATATCAGCCGGCGTGCCGTGTGCTTGCACCCGTGTCTCGAAGCCGTTGCGGTGGGCCCAGTCGTTGAGAGGAACAAAGAAGTTTTCGAGCGCCAACTCCGAGAGGGTCAGCCGAAAATCGTACCGTACACGCGCTCCCATCTCCCCACTGGGCAGAAAGAGGGCAGCCAGATAAGGAGTGAGCGAATAACCACGCCGCTTCAAGAATTCTCCGGGCAGCTTCGGGGTCCAATTGGAGTGGAATACCTCCCAACTATCCGCAAAGATGGACTTTGCTCCTCGGAGGTAAGGTGTCTGCACATCGCCGTTGTGCTTCAGGTGCAGCTCCAAGGCATCACGGCTGAAGTGGTCGAGGACGAGCCCCTCGCCCCCTACGGAGGCTCGCTTCACCTTCATTCCTGTGTAGCCGCTGACAAAAGTCATGAGCAGCCATCGGCCACCAGGGACTTGCCAGTCCCGCAGTTCCCAACCTTCAACTCGCGCAGTGAGATCCACGAGGCTTTCGAGCCTGACGCCCCCCTCTGCGCTGACCTCCGCGGCCTGCACGGCCAGGAGTTCTTCAGGATTCATCGCTCTGCCGGGGAGGCGCCCAGAAAACAGTTGCGGCCCCGCTACCTCCTGCGAGAAGAACTTGAGTTGGCCAGCGGCGAACTCGGGAGGAATGTAGGGTCCGCCGAAAGGCCACCCATCGCCCAGAAGCGAGTCGGCCGTCATGCCGATTTGCGAACCATACTGGACGGCCTCCTGGACGAGTTGTAGAAACTCGGGCGAAAGACAGGGCGCATTGTGGATGCCGCGCGATGGATCGTCGTGCGCCAAAGGGTACACAGGAAAGATCCGGAATCCACCCAGTCCGGCCGCCTTCATGGCGTCCAGATTCTCTCGGATATCGCTTACCGAGTAAGCGCCTCCGAACCACCACCAGTTGCAG
Source organism: Terriglobia bacterium (assembly GCA_050014795.1). Classification (GTDB taxonomy): domain Bacteria; phylum Acidobacteriota; class Terriglobia; order UBA7540; family UBA7540; genus JALHUF01. Next base: position 22,771 of record JBEKCQ010000030.1, read on the forward strand.
GATGGGCCGTATCGAGCGGGCGGAGAGGGGAAAAGCTCCCCCCACTCCTCGGGATCCCCTTGACACCGAGCCGACCCGGGATCGAGTCCACCGAGTGCAAATGTGACTAGCGCCAGAACGATAAGCCGTTTCATCTCAGGCAGAACTATAGGGTCGAGCGGAGACAATGTCAAACTCAACTCTCCACTAGCCACTGAAAATCACGCACACGGTTCTCGGAAGCTAAGACATGTAAAACCAAGGGGTTAAGAGGGGCGGTTTACCGACTCCACTCCCAATAGGCCTGCGCTTTCACATTGACAAGAAAAGTTTCTCAAGCTTTCTTCCAATCTGCTATCATGCCGCGAAGTATCGAGGGGAGGGTTCCCATGGCGGCCGGAGGCACCAAGGCCCCACGCGTTGAAATGCAGCCTGACATGGAAGCGATCGAGGGACAAAAAGGAATGAGCTGCGTCGGCCGCAGAGAATTCGCAATTGCTCGTTGCCTGTTGTTCACGCTGCTGCTCTCCTGCTGTGTACCTGGGGACGCCGCTGCGACTGCGCCGGGCAACCCCGCCTCAGCAAGACAGATTCGCCTTGTATTCGATCAGGTGCCCACGGAAGACGCGGCTTTTCGTCTTGCCGTGGAGGATTTGCAGCGCGCGGTGGAGGCTCGGGGCTTCAGAGTGTTGTTCTCCGGGCAGTGTGAGGTTAATGCACCCTGCGTTGTGGTGAAAGGCAGGGGGAAGTTTCAGAATGATCGTGAAGTCGCGAACCAGGGTTTCACGATCGAGCCGATCCGGAACGGGCTGCAGCTTTCGTCATCGGGAATCGGACTGGTTTACGGGGCGTTTCGGCTGGCGGAGGCAATACGTCGCGACGGCGTCGACTGGAACCTCCGAAGATCCGAGACGCCAGCCTTTGGAGAAAGGATTTTCTCATACCAGGGCACTGTCTTCGGATTGCCCGACGAGGGCTACTACTTTCGACATCCGCCATACGTTAACGCGCCCCTATTGGAGCAGCAGGTCGAGGCCGCCAAGACTGCCATGCGGCGGCTACTCCCGTATGGGATCAACACCGTGGCCTTCCTGAACCTGAACGTCGAGGACTACATCAATTACGACCTCTGGGGAAATGGCAACGCCGTGTATAGTCCCGACAGTCTTCATCGGACTCGTTCAGCCATCTTCTGCCGGGCACTCTCGGAGTTGGCCGACTACGCGCATCAACTTCATATGCAGTTTTTCCTGCAAATCTACGAGTTCTCGCTACCGGATCACCTGGATGGGCGTCAGTTGTCAGACGGTTCCCAGCGGACGTGGGAATTGGTGGACGCCAAGTTTGGGGAGCTCTTCCAGCGAGCGAGCCTGGATGGCATCATCCTGACGCTTACCGAACCCTCGCCCCGGATGGCGTACCGCGGCATCACGCTCTGGCAGACGCCCGAAGGCGCAGGCCGGATGGCCAGCCACTACTACGACACAGTCGTGAAGAAAGTCGGGCGTCGCCTGATCGTCCGTCTGTGGTGGGTGACGGATGACCCCCAGGGATTCAAGCGTCTGCTGACCGAAACGCCCGACCCCGGCATCATGTACGACACCAAGAACACGAACGGAGACTTCTTCCTGAGCGTGGGCGAGAACCCTCTCATCTCGCAGGGCAGCACGAGAACCCGGCCGTTCTCAGTCACCTTTGACACCTTTCGGCAATTCGATGGCTGGGGAACCCTTGTCCTGTATCCCACATTCTGGGCGGACCGTTTCAAGCACGCTCGAGAAAATGGAGTGGTCGCTGTCAACGCTTGGGGCCCGTGGTTTCCCGGCTGCATTTTCCCCGGAACTTGGGTCGGAAAGTACGACGAGTACGACTTCCTTCGCCACGGGTTCCGGCCCGCGCTAGCTTCGCTCTACCTCTTCTCGCGTCTGGCCTGGAATCCCACAGACTCGCCGGAAGCAATTGCGCGGGATTGGGCGGCGCTGCACTTCGGAAAAGAAAACGCGGAAGCTCTGCGGAAGGTACTGTGCTTGTCCTACGACCTGTGGAAGACCACGTACCTCGGTGAAGACGACCGGGGCACATTCAAGTGGACCATGGTATTTCAGCCCGTGGATCCGTCAACCGCGGAGTTCTTCAAGAATCACCATCTTGAAGAGCTGCAACTGTCCAATAGGCGGGCGTTGACGCTGGCTGCGAAGATCCACGCCTTGATCTACTCGATGGATACCCGGAAGGCGCCCGACCCCGAGGCCATCCGCGAGTTTCGTCGTGCTGCCGACCTGACCTTGCTCTATTTCAGGACCTTCGCTTTGTGGCGCGAGTTGCTGTGGCGAAACCACGCCATGGCTGAGCGAAGAGATGCAGCTGGCGAAGCTGCTCTCCGTCGCGTGGCCGCGGAGCTGGCGATGTTACTGCCAGAGTGGCGCAAGTATCCGGGGGAAGCAAAGGATTGGTTCGTCTTCCGTTTCGATCCAGAAATGAACACTGCGCCAAGCTGGCTGAAGCGCACCAGCGTGGCGGAGATCGTTCGCGAGATTCAAAGCGGTCTGAGAGGGAAAAATTAGAGCAAATTTGTTCACCGGTATCTGTAATCTCCCCAGGGAGGTGAACGGTTGTGACCGCAAAGAGAAAGACATTCCAGCAGGTGGCCGACTTGGCCAAGGTCAGCCTGGCTACCGTGTCGCGTGTCGCCAACGGCAGCGCGCGGGTGAACCCCGAGATCCAGCAGCGGGTGAAAGAAGCGGCGCTGAGACTCGGGGTTGATTTGTACCGGCAGAGCAAGGCGAATGTTATCGCCTTCCTGCTCTGCAACCGAGATCTGCTGCATCCGTTCCATTCCCGCGTGCTGGTCGGCGCCGAGGCCTACTGCGCGGCGCAAAACTACAATATGCTGTTCTTATCGTTCCGCTACCCGCCGAACATTCCCTGGCGTGAGGTCTATCTGCCGCCGATCTTGCAGCGGCGCGACGTTGTCCGGGCAGTCATCGTGGCAGGGGTGAATTCCCAGAACTTTCTGGATGTGCTCGATCACAAAGGAATATCTTTTGCGATCGTAGGGAACAATGTGATCGGCCAGTGGCAGCCAGAAGAGTACGACGTGGTCTGGTTTGACGACATCCAGGGTGGCTACGAGGCGACGCGCTATCTGCAATCCTCGGGGCACCGCGACATCTGGTTCGTGGGCAACTACCGTCTTCCGTGGTTCGCACGCCGCTATGACGGATACCGGCGGCGGATGGAGGAAGCGGGCCTGGCGCCGAGGCAGGCCGGGGTCGACTCCAGCAGCGAGCAGGAAGTCGGATACCTGGCCACGAAGTCGATTCTGGTCCAGAAGAAAGCCGTAACTGCGATTTTCACGGGGAGCGATTCTGCCGCTGAGGGCACCTACCGTGCCCTGCGGGATGCCGGCTTGCACGTGCCCGAGGATGTCAGTGTCGTAGGCTTCAACGACATTGAGGCTGCGATGTTGCACCCGTTGTTGACCACGGTTCGTGTCTTCCCCGAGCAGGTCGGTCAACATCTGGCGGAGTTACTGCTGAACCGTTTGACTCGTCCCGATCTTCCGCCGCAGCAGTTTACGATCCCCACCCAGCTCGTCAGACGCGAATCCTGCCGCAACCTCACGACGGCGGAAGTCGCAGCAGGAGAGAATCGACCTTCTGCCTAGAACTCAGGCGGCCTGAAGCGACACTGGGCTGCTCGAGTTGGGCTTTCCTGCTGAAGTCCCTGGAAGCGCGAGCCCTACTGGTGGAACTTCCCGTCCGGCATGAGCCCCACCACCTTTGAAAGGCCCTCTTGCACCTGGAAGATAACCGTCGTCTCAAGCGTGCCGCCAGCGGGCAACGATGGCGCCGTCCCTTGTTGAATCGCTTGCTCGATCTGCTGCGGATAGGATGTCGAGGGCTCCAGAATCGCCACGTAGTAATCCCGCCAGCCCCCATAAGTGGCGAATAGCCAGCATGCCCGGAAGACCTCTGGCGAGAACACGAGTCCGTAAGTGAGACGGTTGGTGGTGTCGGTAATCGCGCACCACCCTTCCTGGAACCGGTGGCCGTAAAGGAAATACACCTCTCCGGACGAAACCGGCGGGACGATGCGCAAATCAACCTTCCCGCTTCCCCGCGTCACATAGGGCCACTCAAACGGCGACTCGACGCCGGCCAGCGTTCCCAGGTATGACGCGTCGAGGTCCACCAACATGGGAGGAAAATCGACCCGGCAGTTGGGCGAAACTGCAAGTGCAGGGTGAAGGGCAAGGGTAAACGGGAAGTTCGAGCCGGTCGGGTTGCGGAGCAAATAAGAGACTTCCAGCCGCGGCTCGTTCGCCTGCAAGGTGATCTTCTTCTCCATCCGAATCCCACTGATAGGCGCACGGCAAGCCAGCCGCACGCTTGCCGCATCCTCGTTACTCTCGGTGGTGGCCTCCCAGGCCAGGCTCCAAACTTCCCCATGGTCAGGGTAAGACTGCCCGTTGATTACCCCAGGCGCAGGAGTGGGAAACATCTCTTCCCAGCCGCCACACCAGACGTCGTCGAAAACTGCGGCCAAGGGGGCTTTCCGCGGCGGGATTTCAGGGTTGTGCCAAAGGAGTTCGCGGTCGAGAGGTTTGTAGAGGATGCTCCAGACGCGTCCGCCCAGCTCCGGCAGGACCGCGACGCGCAGCATCCCATTCTCAAGAACAACTCCGCGATGAGAAACAAAGTGCCAGCGTGTATCGAGGATCGGCATAAGAAACGCGCCTCTCACCCTGCGGCCTCGTGACGAAAGCCGCCGGAGCTGGGAGCGAGTCGCATACCCTTCAGGACTTCAGGT
>JBEKCQ010000031.1:0-27468 GCA_050014795.1 Terriglobia bacterium
GTGGCGAAGACCCGCGAAATTGGCACCATCCTCGACTATCTGGAGAAGGGCCACTGCAAATCGCCGCAAGACTGGAAAGGGCGCTTCAAGGAAAACTCCGAGAAGATGCGCAGCGGCTCCCTTCAGCAGGTGGCGGAAGTCCTGAAGAGCCTGCTGATGTTGAATCAGGCCAAACCGCTTTCCTTCCGCGAGAAGCGCATGTTCGAGCGGTCCTGGCATCTCCTGGTGGATGAGATCGCCATCGCGCGCGGCGCGAACCGGGAAGCGGTCGTGGGCCAGTTGGTCAAGACTTTCACCAAATCCAATCTCAAGGTTCCGCTCCCCAGCTAACCCGCCGGCGCGGCGATGAGAAACCTGACTGCCGCAAAGTCCTGCACCGGACGTTTCAGCGCAGAGTTGCCGAGACGCTAGAAGCGAGGCGGCCCTTGCCTGCGCCGGGAGAGGCACGCCAAGTGCGGGAACAAGGCGAAGCGTATCGTATTCGAGAACAACGCTGGTGGCGGGGTAGCGTAGCGGGTAGCGCAGAGTTATGTGCGGTAGCACATTACTCTGCGGCTCTTTTCTTAGGTTGCTCCCCCCAGTTGTGCCTCAAGCCCGGGCGACAACTCTTACTTCAAGAATGCCAAACCCGAAGTGCCGCAGAGTTACAGAACAACTCTGCGCTACCTGCTCCCGCTAGATCCAATGCCTTGTGTACTTGGAGTAGTTGTACTCGTCGATTCTCTTGAGTAGCGACCTGTCGTCAGGAATGGGGACACAGTCGGCTACCTTGCCTGCCAGGAGTTTCATCTTCTTGCAGAAGTCTATGTAAGGGGCGTCGGCACTGTCTGCCAGGTAGAAGCAATCGTAGGCCAGCGCAATGTTTGAGTCCCAGAGAGGGAGGAAATGCGTCGCCAACGGACTGAGCGCCTTGGCGACGGACACGGCACTGCCAGCAAGGTCGTTTGTCCGTCTCAGTGCTTCGAAGAAATCTTTGAAGAGGCTCCTGATGGTTGCCTCATCGCTCGCCGAGAGCGCGCTGATATGTCTGGGCTTCAGCTCGCTCAGCAGTGCGAGATTCTTGTTGATGCAGTCCGTAAGTTTGCTGAAATCGAAGTGAGCATAAAACCGATTCCACGCGCGAATCAGCCGCTCGATTCCTGATGCCATGGCAGTTGGATTGCCCCAGTTGCCTGAGACGATTTGGAGCGCTTCGAAATAGATGGGCCCCAGCCTCTCTAACTGGTTATACTTCTCGTAACCTCTGCGGAACTCATCGCATTTTGGAACATGAAAGTCAGTTTGCTCGGCCATTGTTCGGCCTTTTGTTGAGAAATGAGCCTTCGACCATTGATGGTAGCATGGGTCGGGCATCTAGGCCGAGCCACTTTCCGCCCTTGGGTGGCGCATCCATAAGTGAGTCGGCCGTGTCAAGTGGGTAGCGCAGAGCAAGCGTAGCGCAGACGTGTTCTTTACGTCTGCGGCTCTTTGGTGGGGATTCTTGAACTAACAACTCGTTGCCCTTGCCTTCTTAATCAGGGGGGTGTATAGAAGTCGCAGCTAACGTCCGGGTCAAGACCCTGTGGTCGGTGTATCGTTTGACCTTCATCGGACGCTAAGCGCAGACTTGGGAAGGTCTGCACAGACCACCGGGCAAGGAGACGGCCCATGCGCAAGGTCCGCTTCGACATCTTCCAACCAGGATTCGAAGATCCAGCTCAAAATTTCGAAGCGTTTCTACAAAGAATCACCCACCTCCGGAAGGAACGACGATTGCGCAGATTAAGCAAGGAAACGATGCTTTACATGCCCAATCCCCGCCATGGCGGGAGCAATCTATGGTCAGGGGAACTCCAGCATATAAAAATGACGAACCTTCCGGACCGAATTGACCTCTCCACGCTCGTCGATGAAGCGTTGGGGCTTCCGGAGGGGGAGGGCCTGGTTGACCGTTGTCACTTCGCCTATCGCACCGACTTGGGCGCCCTAGCCCTCCAAGCCTCACGGCTGGTCCGACCGAGCATGTTTGAGGCTTACATCCCATATGTAGCCCAAATCCCGTTTCATCTAGCCATAATCCCACGCGGTGACGCCTACCCGAGGCTGACCCGGCTGAGGAAAATCGCATCCATAAACGTACGGATCGCAAATCCTCCGGATTCAGCGGAGTTCACGAGCCTAAATGACCCCGGAGTCAGCGGTATGGCCGAAATGCTCTTTAATTTTGGCAATGCGAAAATTGATGTTACAGTGAAGCGGGCGAACAGATCGGAGTCTCTTATCTTTGACAATGTAAAGGCTTTTATTGACCGGGTAAGGGGGCGCCAAGCGGTTTTTGAGTCATTCGAAGCACTTTCTATCACCGGAAAGAAGGAAGACGATGAGAAGTTGGAGCCTGTCGACTTCATTAAGGACCGCATGACATTCGAGGGGGACGTAGATTACGACTCGCAACGGCGACTCGACCCCAACGGGTGCGAAGCCATGGCCGTCGAGGCTTTACTCACACACGAACCAGACTTGCGGAGATACCACCCTTGAGAATGTGGCAGGAGAGGTCCTACCCCCACTTGCTTGCTGGCCTTGTTGCGCTTATTGCCCTCGTCGCGAACCGCTGGTCCGTACTCAATGCCCAGCAGAGCGCGAAGATACTGGATAGTGTCGTGCAACTCAGTGCAATCGGATTGGGGTTCTGGAGCGCCTCCGCAACGCTGCTACTGGCCATTGAGCAGAAATCGATCGTCCGCCGCCTGAAGAAGGGGCCGCACTTCCGCGTCCTGGTGGGGTACATTTTTGCAGCCATAACGTGGCTGGCTATCCTGTTGGCTTTCACCCTCGTTGCCGTGTTCTTCGGGGAGCCGATAAGAACAGCGTACGCGATTCGCAGGATTTTCCCAGCAATGTGGCTGTACTTTCTGCTCGCCGCGCTCCTGGTAACGATTCGCGCATATTATATTCTTTCGAAGGTGCTTAGGATCGCCGCCTCGGAAGAAGAAGCCAGTGGTGAGGGGGACTCTGCCCACTGATGTCGCCGCCGTCAGGTGCGGAACCTGTTGGCTGCGAAATGCGGATCACCACTACCAGTTAGGTTGTGCCTCCATCGCATGCTGAAGCGGGTAGCCACGACGAATCGGCGGTTTGATTCGTCGTGGGCTCGTCGTCGCGAAAACCCAAAGACCCACGACGAGGAAGAGCGCTCGTCGTGGCTACCTGCTCGCCTAATCCTCCGTGTCTCGCCGGATACGGGCAAGGCATCAAGAATCAAATGGCGGCCTGAAGGCCGCCGCTACGAGATGGCCTCGCCACAAGGTTTTGAGGCAGCCTCCCGCCTGCGGCAACCGGGCTGGTGGGTCCGGTTGGTCGACAACGGTCGCGCCCGGTGCTAGGCTGGTGCGCCTGAGTCTGATCCGAGCGGAGGAACAACCATGGCAATTGATTGCTGGGCGGCGATGGCCGCGAAAGAGTCGTTGCGTCCGTTTCAATACGAACCCAAAGAATTGGCCGCGTGTGAAGTTGAGATCAACATCACCCACTGCGGGATCTGTCACAGCGATGTGCACCTCATTGACAACGACTGGGGCATCAGTCCGTATCCGCTGGTGCCGGGCCACGAAATCATTGGTGCTGTGAGCGCGCTGGGAACGAATGTCACGACGTTTAAGATCGGGCAACGCGTGGGAGTCGGCTGGCAGCGCGGAGCCTGCCTGGAATGCGACTACTGCGTGCGCGGCGAGGAGAACGTGTGCCTCCGCGCGGTGCCCACCTGCGTGGGTGGCTACGGCGGTTTTGCCACGCGCATCCGCGTGGACAGCCACTTCGTGTTTCCCATCCCGGACGCGCTCGACTCGGCCGCGGCTGCTCCGCTCCTGTGCGGTGGCGTCACGGTCTTCACTCCCCTGCGCGTCTTTGGAGTGACCCCGGTGATGAGGGTAGGCGTGATCGGCATTGGCGGCCTCGGACATCTGGCGCTGCAGTTTGCCAAGGCGTTCGGTTGCGAGGTCACGGCGTTCTCCTCCACCCCGGCCAAGGAACCTGAAGCACGACAGTTCGGCGCGCATCACTTCGTCGCCAGCAGCGACGCCCAGGCCATGGCGAAGGCCGCCAACAGCCTTGACTTCCTTTTTGCGACCACCAGTGTGGGTATGGACTGGAACGCGTTGCTGAACGTTCTTCGCCCCAAGGGAAAGCTGTGCGTGCTTAGCGGCGCACCGGTGCCGATCACAGTTTCCCCGTTTCTGCTCGTTCTCGGGCAGAGGACGGTTTGCGGCAGTCCCGTGGGCGGCCGGGCCAGCATGAGGGAGATGCTGGACTTTGCCGCGCGGCACGGCATCCAGGCGAAGGTGGAAGTGCTGCCGCTGGCCCAAGCCAATGCCGCCATCGCCCGCGTCGCCAGTAACCAAGCCCGTTACCGGATGGTGCTGGTCAACTAGAGAGGTTACTGTCGCGGGCGTGTTCTCACTGCCGTGCCCGGCCTCGGAGGTGCGGAGCGAACGGTCCCAAGGGAGAAGCGACATGACTGGCCCCCGCAAGGCTTACCCAAGCATTGGTGTCTGCGGTCTCGATTGTGGGCTCTGCCCCAGATACTACACGGTGGGGAAATCGAGATGCCCGGGGTGCTGCGGTCCTGGTTTCTTCAACAAGCATCCCTCGTGCTCCTTCATCACGTGCGGCGTGAAGACAAGGAAACTCGAGGTCTGCGGTGAATGCCCGGAATTTCCGTGCGCCAAATTCAAACCTCCCGAGGAGTATCAGGTCTTGGGGAGTTCGTCGTACCCGCCCAATAGGAAGGTCTTGCCTAATCTGTATTTCATCAAGGCCCAAGGAATAGCCCGGTTTGTAGAACAGCAGAAGAAACGAATGAGACTCTTAAGGGGGATGCTCGCGAAGTTCGACGATGGCAGATCAAGGAGCTTCTATTGCCGGGCGACAGCGTTGCTTGATCCACTCGGCTTGGCAAGTGCGCTGAGCGAGGCGAAGCGGAAAGCCGGGCGGGCGAAGATCCCGCCGGACGATGCCAAAGGTAAAGCCCGGGTTCTTAGGGAGCTTCTGAGCGAACGCGCCAGGCGGGAGAGCATCGAACTCAAGTAGCCTCGATCACCCTACAGCCACTTCCTCCAGCATGAGGCGGACATCGACATTCGCCTCCCTCAGCGAACGGGTTCTCAGCAGTGGGGATGCTTGCCCCGTTGAAGCGTTACCTGTCAGGTGTTTCCGGAGAGAGTCGAATAGAACGAGCAGGAGGTCGCGTGCGCCGATGCCTGGCGCCAGGCAACTCCAACGCTCGAGGATTTCCGTCCAATCAGAGGAAGCAAGAGAAGAGTGTGGGCCTGCGGAGCGCCAATGCGAGGGTGCTCACATGAAGGGGCAATCCAGAAGGCAGTTGATTCAGTCCTTCTTTGCGCTGGCCGTGGCAGGGTTTGCACGGTTTAGGGCACCCAGTCGGCGATGAGGATGTTGACTTCCCGCGGCCGCGGCGCGTTGCGGCTCGAAGCCCAGACCAGTTTCTTGCCGTCGGGAGAGAACATCGGGAAGGAGTTGAAGCCGCCGGCAAAGGTGAGGCGTTCCAGGCGCGTGCCGTCGCGGTTGATGGCGTAGAGTTCGAACTGGCTCGAGCCGGCGTTCTCGTAGTTCGAGGCGAAGATGATGCGCCGGCTGTCGGGGAAGAAGAAGGGAGCGAAGCTGGCGCCGCCCAGGCGCGTGATCTGGCGCTTGCGGGAGCCGTCGGCGCGCATCACGTAAAGGTCCATCAGCATCGGCTCGATGAGTTCCTGGCTGAGGAGTTCTTTGTAGCGGGTCACATCTTCCGGCGCCGTCGGATGATGCCCTCGATAGACAATCCAGCGGCGGTCGGGTGAGAAGAACGGCCCGCCATCATAGCCCAGCTCGTGGGTGAGCCGCTTCACGCCGCTGCCGTCGGCGTTCATGGTGTAGATGTCCAGGTCGCCTTCACGCCGCGAAGTGAAGACAATCTTCTTCCCGTCCGCAGAGAGCGTGGCTTCGGCGTTGTAGCCGGGCCCGGTGGTGAGCTGCCTCAGGATCTCTCCCGCATCGGTGGCGTAGAAGATCTGGAAAGCCGCATAGGCCCCCCAAACGTAGCCCTTGGAATAGTCCGGCCGCGGCGGGCATTCGGAACTCGCCAGATGCGTGGAGGAGTAGAGGATATGTTTGCCGTCGGGGAAGAAGTAAGCGCAGGTGGTCTTGCCCTTGCCCGTGGAGACCAACCGGACGTTCGAGCCGTCGATGTTCATCACGAAGATCTGGTCGCACTTGTACGTTTCGCGGGTGGATTGGAAGACCAGGCGCTTGCCGTCGTAGCTGAAGTAGGCTTCCGCGTTCGTGCCGCCAAAGGTGAGCTGCTTGACGTGGCGCAGGTGAGCCTCGTGCGGGTCACGTAACGGGTCGTCGGGAGTCCCTTGGACGACTGGACCGGCGCCACTCAGCCCGGTTGAGGTGCTCTTCTGCTGGCCTGACAGGCGCAGTGCCGAAGAAGTCGCGAGAAGCAAGCCGGCAACGACGATCCATCCGGCCACCACGCGCACCGCGCCGAGCAGCCTCTTCGTTGAGTTCCGGTTCATGGCGCTCCTCTTCATCAGCAGGGATCGAATCAGCGCCTGCTTGGTGCGCCCGCGGGGACATCCGGTGATGCTTCAGCGCTCATTTCTTGGCGCACTCCAGGGTCAATTTGAAGCCATCGATACCGCCGCCGGAGCCCACGTCCACGCGATGATCCTCTTTCGAGCAGCCGCGCCGCTTGAGGGTGACGAAGCTGCGGCCGGGAATCAGTTCGAGGGCTGCGGTGCCGTCCTCCCACGTCTCGCCCTTGACTCTGTCCAACACCGTGCCGCTGGACCAGATGGCTTCAAGTGAGGCTTTATCGAGCGGCCGACCAGTGTTGTCCGTCACGCGAAGGAGCACGGGCTTGTGCAGCAGGTATTGCGGCTCATAGATCTCCCGCGGGAGCAAGACAAACTCGATCGCGCCCGCCGGTGCGGCAGGCGTCAGGGCAAGATGACGAAACAGCGTGGTGTCCTCGCTGAACTCCGGCCGGCGCACCGTCACCCAGTAGCTCGCCACCGGCAGAGAGGTGAACGAGAAACGTCCCTCGGAATCTGTCAACACCTGGTCGACCACGCGGTCTTCCTGGTCGCTCAGGGAGGCCAGCGTGCCAGCCAGGGTGCGCCCGTCTCGGTCGAGCGCCGTCCCGGCCACCGATCCCTCCCCGGCAGGCGGCTGGAGTTCAATCTCAATCGTGTTACTCGTAACCTCGCCTTGCCACACCACCACGCCCAGGACTCTCTCGATCTCCCCCGCGTTCGGGTACTTGGCCCGGTAAGTGACCGACAGGCGATAGCGCCCCCACAGAGGAGACTCTCCGCCGGCTGCTCCCGCGCGGGCGGGAACAAGCTTCAGGATGGTTTTCTCCGTGGAGTCATCGCCCGCCGCCAGCCTCACCAACTTGGGGCGCGGCAGGCCGACACTCTCAAAGACCCAGCCGCGCGCGGCAGTCGAGACTCCCGCGGAGCCAGCCGCGCCGACTGGTTCCAGGCGCGCCTCCAGGCTCGACCCTGCGCTGGTCTGGTTACGGACGCGCCGGTAGAGCCACAGGGGCGCTGGTCCGGAATTGTGCAGGTGGAGGGTCAGGCGCGCCGGATAAGGCGCAGTAATCATCGTCTGCTCGACGGAGATAAGGAGCTTCAGAACGTCAGTGGCAGAGTCCGCGGCGGGGGCGGCACTTGCTCCTGGCAGGAGAACCACCAGCACAAGAACGATGTCGCGCATTCTCAAGGACAACAATCCTGCCGTGAATTACTTCCGCGCCTCGAGGGTCACCTCGCGCGTCAGCGGCTTTCCGCTGCGCAGCACGGTGACCATGACTTTGTCGCCGGGCTTGCGGGCGCGGAGCGCGTAAGTGAAGTCGTAGAGGTTATCGATTTTCTTGCCGTCAAACTCCACGAGCACGTCGCCGCCCTTGAAGCCGGCCTTGGCGGCGGGGCTGCCCTCGCGCACGTCCGCGAACTTCACCCCGCCGTGTTCAGACTCGCCGAAGTCCGGCACCGACCCGAAGTAGGTGCCGTAGCCGCCCCCGCCGCCCATGACGGGGGAGACCGGCTCAGCCACCCGCACGTACGGCGGCTTGTCCGGCAGGGCATCGAGTTCTTTGACGATGTTGGCCGCCAATTCCACCACCTTCGCGCCGCCGGTAGCGTCAATCTTCTCCCAGGTATCGGAGGGCTTGTGATAGTCGGAGTGCAGCCCGGAAAAGAAGAACAGCACGGGAACCTCGCGCATGGTGAACGACATGTGATCGCTGGCGCCATAGCCCGAAGCGGAATAGCCCAACTCAAAACCTCCCGAGGGGATGGCGCGGTTGGCTTCTTCGACCAGCTTCTTGAATCCCGGCGAAGTACCCGTGCCGCCCAGGTAGAGCTTATTCTTCGAAATGCGGCCGATCATGTCGAAGTTGAGCATGGCGATGGTCTGGTTGAGCGGGACGGCCGGATGTTGCGTGTAGTAGCTCGAACCCAGCAAACCCGTTTCTTCGCCGGCGAAAGCGACGAAGACCACGGAATGCTTCAGTTCCGACCGCCACGCGGCCAGACCGTGGGCCAGCTCCAGCACGCCGCTGGTGCCGGAGGCGTTGTCATCGGCGCCGTGATGCACCTGGCCGATGAGGCTGGGAGCGAGCGAGTGACTGTCGCCGAGGCCCAGGTGGTCGTAATGCGCGCCGATGACGATCACCTGCTTTCCGAGTTTCTCATCCCGCCCGGGTAGGATGCCGACCACATTCGCCACTTGCCGCCGGATGCGCTCGACGTCCACGGTGAGCGCCACGCGCGCGGAAGGGTCGAGCGCGAACGAATGGTTCGAGAGGTCGCGGTCGATCGCTTGGCGGAGTGCGTCGAGCGATTTGCCGGCGGGCTTCAGCCACTCCTCGACTACGGCTGCCTTCACCTGGAGGGCGGCCAGCTTCATCTCCTCGGGGCCGGCCAGGGTGCCAAAGCGAATCAGGTCGTCGGGCTCGGTGGGGTGGTTGCCCGTGTCATTCACCAGGACCATCCCCACGGCGCCGTGGTTCTTGGCGTTGATGGCCTTGCTGACGATGCCCGCGTGCGTGGTGAGCTGCTTCCCGGCAAAAACGCTTTTGTCGTCGTCCTCCTGGGGTTCGTGCCGGAGAACAATGACGATCTTGTCTTTGACCTCGATGCCGGCGTAGTCGTCGTAGTGAAGGTCCGGCGCGGTGATGCCGTAACCCGCAAAGACCAGAGGCGCCTGAAACGAACCATCCGCCGAGAAACTGAACGGGATGAAGTCCTGCTGCAAGGCCAGGGTCTTCCGGGTCGCGCCACTTTCGTACACCAGCGAGTTGTTCGCTCCGAGCTTCGCGCCCACGGTCATCATGAAGTGCTGGAGGTAGGTCCGATTGTCGCCGGCGGGCTGGAGGCCGACCTTGCGGAAGTGCTTGGCGATGTAGGCCGCCGCTTGGTCCAGCTCTTTCGTGCCGTCGCCGCGCCCCTTGAGCTTGTCGCTGGCCAGAAACTTGACCGCTTCGCGAAACTCCTGGGCCGTGAACTGCGGCTGGGCTTCCTTGGCCGCGAGGCGAGCCACGTGCAGAGCGCTCGCCAGGATCAGGCCGAGCGCTGTGGCCGCGAGCAACGTACCGATTCGCAAACTGCGCGCTATGACATTCTTCCGGTGTTGCTTCACTATTTCACACTCCGTGAGCAGAAAGTACGGGCCGCTTTTTCCCTGAAAGCCCCGGCCTGCGTGGAGAACAGTTGCCGGCCCACGCCTCACGATCGAGTGTTCGATTATACATGGGGCGACGCTCCGGCAGGGACCTGGTTGTGATGTGCCTTCCCCTTTCAGTCCAGACTATTCGGTCACAATTCCAAACTATTAGGGCCTCCAGTCCAAACTCTTCTCGCACACCACACGCGGTCTCACCGACGGAAAGCTTGCGTGGTGTATAATGGGAATTGGCCCATGCGACCGTCAAGTTGCTTCAACCGCGGATCGCGACTCACGGTTCGGGGAAAACGCGAAGCCTTACAGGGTCATCAAACGTCAGGATGAAATTCTCCCGTCGCCATTTTCTCGGTGCTTCCAGCGTTCTGCTGGGGTCCAACCTTCTCGATGTGCTCACTACGCCTTTGTCGAGGTGGACCGGCCAGCCGGTGTTGAAGGCAGCCCAGGCGCCCGGTCCCGAGGGCGCCTCGCCGGTCACTTTCGTAGACGTGGCCCAGCAGGCCGGCCTGACTGTGCCGAACGTCTGGGGCGGCGTCAAGAGCAAGAAATACATCGTCGAAGCAAAGGGCAGCGGGCTGGCGTTTTTCGACTACGACAACGATGGCTGGTTGGATATCTATTTGACGAATGGCGTGCGATTCGAAGGCGAGGAGCCATACCCAGACGGCAAGGATCCCATCCAGCACCTCTACAAGAACAATCGGGACGGCACGTTTACTGACGTGACCCTCAAGGCTGGCCTGGCGCGAACCGGCTGGGGTACCGGCGTGTGCGTGGGCGATTACGACAACGATGGCTGGGACGACCTGTTCTGCGGCTACTGGGGCCACAACGTGCTCTGGCACAACAACGGCGACGGGACGTTCACCGACGTGACGAAGAAAGCGGGCCTCTACGAGGAACGTGTCCGGTGGGGCTCGGGCTGCACGTGGTTGGACTATGACCGCGACGGCTTCCTGGATCTGTTCGTCTGCAATTACATCGAGCTCGACATCGCCAAGGTCCCCACACCGGGGCAGACCGGCTACTGCCAGTGGAAAGGCATCCCGGTGATGTGCGGGCCGCGCGGCCTGCCGGGTGGCCTGAATATCCTCTACCACAACAATGGCGATGGGACCTTCACGGATGTCTCGGAGAAGGCGGGCATTCTCAAGCCCGGGCCGCGGTATTCCATCACTGCGGTTTCCTATGATTTCGACAACGACGGCTGGCCGGATGTTTACGTGGCGGTGGATTCCGAGCCGAGCATCCTGTTCCACAACAATCACGATGGGACGTTCGAGGACGTCGCGGTGATGGCTGGCTGCGCGTACAACGAGGACGGCCAGGAACAGGCCGGCATGGGCATCGGCGTGGCCGACTACGACGGCGACGGCTGGCTGGACATCTTCAAGACCAATTTCGCCGACGACACCTGCAACCTCTACCACAACAACGGCGACGGGACCTTCACCGACGTCACCTTCGTGGCGGGCATCGGCGTCAACACTCAGTATGTGAACTGGGGCGCGGGATTCATGGATTACGACAATGACGGTTGGCCCGACATCTTCCACGCCACCGGCCACGTCTATCCGGAAATCGTGAACTACAACCTAGATACACTCTTCAAGACGCCGCGCATCGTGTACCGGAATCAGGGCAACGGGAAGTTCAAGGACGTTTCCTCGCAGTTGGGCCCGGGGGTCAACGAGCGCTTCTCCAGCCGCGGCATCGCCTTCGGCGACTACGACAACGACGGCGATATTGACGTCCTGACCTTGAACATGAATGATCCGCCCTCGCTGCTACGCAACGACGGCGGCAACCAGAACAATTGGATCAAAATCAAATTGCTGGGCACTAAATGCAACCGCACCGCCATCGGCGCGCGCGTGCGCGTGGTCACCGGCAAGCATGCCCAGATCGACGAAGTCCACAGCGGCACCAGCGTGATGTCGCAGAGCGACCTGCGGCTGCATTTCGGTCTGGGACAGGCGAAGACGATCGATCAGCTCGAGGTGATGTGGCCCAAGCTTGGTCCGGACGCGAAGAATCAAGGGGCGGAGAATGGGAAGTCCCCGGAAACCCGATACGGCCTGATCGAAAGATTTACCAACCTAGAAGTCAACCAGTTCCTCACCATCAAAGAAGGCGCGGGAATCATCAAGGCGGAAAAGACCCGGGCTTGAATTGCCACTCGCCTGGGCCTAGAATCGTCCGAACATCATTTGTGACATTGGCAAACACGAGTAGGGGCGGACCGGCGTGTCCGACCCCCGGAGGGCGCATCCCGCCAGGGCGGGACGCCCTTACTGAAGTCGTGCCCTCCCGTGCATTTTTCGCTTGACAAATCCGAAAAGGTATGCTACACTAGTAGCCTCTAGAATGGCAGGCTACAGCGTGAGGTTGGCTGCACTTGAGGGGCGGCGCTATCGCGCTTTGAGGCGGGTCTTGTGCTCGGATCATCGGAACGAAAATCTGGCCCCTTATATATAGGCAAAAGCAAAGCTAGTATGTTGTTGAAAACAAAAGAAAATGCCAGTTTTTGGGGTGAAAACGAACCTAAGAGGCTTAACTTCTGTGGTTTCAATGGGATAGGTGCGAAATCGGCGGCTTTGACGGGGAAGATTCGCACGCGAAAGCTAGTATGTTATTGAAAAGAAAAGACAATATCCTATTTTTGGTCGAGAACGAACCAAAACCACTTTGCACTCTAACACTTGTGTTTCCAAAAGGATAGGTGCGAAATTGGCGGCTCTGGGCGTCATGATTCGCACGCCCCTACGCGGGCAAAGCTAGTAACTTATTGAAAACACAGGGTCGTGGCCGGAAAACAGACCCAAGGCGAACCTATTTCGGGGCCAAGAGAAGCCATTTCTAATGGGGCGAACCCACTCCTTCGACCGGGAAGGCGGCGCTGCCAGGCCATAGCGCAGGCTTCCTTGACATTGCGTCGGAGCGCGCCTAAGATTCGCTGCGGACTCAAATCTCCATTCTTGGTCGCGTCATGATGCGCAACAACCGCTGGACACGAGGTTGGTGGGACACCGCTCTTCTTGTGGCGCTCGGGGCCATGGTGAGTGTCGCACTGCCTGCCGCTCTGGCCGCCGTCGCACCTCAGGCTGAGACTGACGTATCGCCGGAGGCCACGCCGGAAATCCGCCAAGTCAAACCGAACCAGGCCACGGCGGGCGAGGAAGTCACGGTGGTCATCGACGGGCAGAATTTCTCCCGCGGGGCTTATGTGTCGTTCTCGACCCCAGCGGTTCATATCGTCTCAACCCGGCGGGCGGACGCCACCAAGCTCGAAACGAAGCTGGCGGTTAGCAAGAAAGCCCAGTCTGGCACAATCAGCCTTTACGTGAGCAATCCCGCGAGTGCGGTGGCTGAGGCCCCGTTCACGATTGCCGGAGGAGTTGCTCCGGTTGTGGCACCGTCAGCGGCACCTGCGGCCGCGACGCCTACTCCCCCCGCGCCTGCGGCGCCTGCCGCGCCTACGGCCGCACCCGCGGCACCGACACCCGCTGCCACTCCGGCAGCGCCTGCGACCCCCGCGGCCTCGGCGACACCCGCCAGCACTGCTCCTGCGGCCGCTAAACCCGCGGCGGCTGAAAGTCTGCGCTTTGAGGTAATCGGACTGGGGGATGTCACCAGCCTTCTTCAGACCCGCAACCTTCCCAAAGGGACGCTGATTTTCGCGGGCGGAAAGCTCCGATACGAAGAAGCGGGGAAGGAAGTGTTCGCGGCGTCGGTGGCGGACGTTAAAGAGATTGACATGAATACCATCCTGGGAGTGAATACTGGGACCTTTCACGTCATTCTCAGTTCAGGCAAGACGTTCAACTTCGCCGCGCCCTCGTTCCGTCCCGCCGACGGCCAGGCCATCGCTGATGCCGTCCGCCAAGCCCTTAAGTAGGGCTTGCGGTGCGCTGGCCCCATGAAAGGCCGGGAGGCTCGGGTATTTTGTTCGTTGCGACGCCCCTCAATTCGGGTTATCCTCAATCTCTGTGTGTCTAACTGGTCTCTGGGGCTTACCAAGTCACAGGGCTGCATCTAGTCAAATTCTTAGGGGGATTATGAGAAAAGAGCACTGTTGTGCCTACCGGAAGACTGCTGTCTGGATCATAGCGGCGGTTGTCCTTGGGCTTGGCATCGGCGCTTCGGTCGCGTCGGCCCAATTCGGACTCAAGCTACCCAAGATCCCCAAGGTGGGGAAGAAGGAAAGCAAGCCGGCTACGGAATCCAAGGAGAAGGCCGCTCAGCTCCCGGCCGTCGAGATCACGTCGATAACTCCCGACTCGGCCTCTCCCGGTGCCGCCGGTGAAATCGTGCTGACCGGGAAGAACTTCTTCCTCGGCATGCGCCTGCGGATGGGCTGCGGGGAGGAACAAGGATCTCCCGAGTCTCTGAAGAACTATCTGGTGAAGGTCGAGAGTCCGGAACGGGCAACCATCCAGGTGAAGATTCCGGAGAACGCGAAGGAAGGCCCGTGCACGCTTTATGTGGTGGGATACTGGGGCCGGACGGGCGTGGTGACAGACGAGACGGACGAGTCGCCAAGCGGCACGCCGGAAATCACGCAGATCAGTCCCGACAAGGTTCTGTTCCGAATCTCCAACTCCGGCAGTATGCCCATCAGTGTGCCAGTCTTCCTGGCGGGCGAAGGCAATATGCAGTTTATGGAAATCATGATGAAGTTCTCCCAGTCCATGCAAGGCAACTGGGGTCAGGGTGGCGGGAAGTCTTCGCTCCTGCTTTCGCCGGATACGGTGAAGTACGTCCAGGATGATAAGACCGTCTTCACCGAGCCCACCTCGGGTGTGACCAAGGTCGAGGAAATGAGCATGATGGGCCAACCGAGCGGCGTTTTCCGCATTGTGTTCAAGAGCGGGAAAATCTACAACTTCATGGATCAATCCCAAGGGGGCCCGGACAAGAGCCGCGCCTTCAAGACCGTGAAGAAGAGACTCGGGAAGTAAGCCAGGCGCGGACTAGGTGTAGAATCCGCCCATGACTTCTGGGCGCGCGCGGACTCTTCTCGTAACCCTCGGATGGATGTTGGCGGCGGGACTGCTCTTGGCAGTCCCGCTGGTTTTTCATCGTGGTTTTGCCGAGCAGTTTTCCTACATCAAGCTGATTCTCACCACAACTCTGGTTCTCCTCGGACTGACGGCGGGGGCACTGGCCCTGGTTTGGCGAGGGCTTCGCTGGCCGAGGCGCTTTGCCCTAGGGCCGCCCGTCGCGCTCCTGATTGCTGCCGTCCTTCTCTCCTGTTGGAACAGCCCCGTTCCCACCTTCAGCCTTGTCGAGGCAGAGTACTTCTTGTGCGGACCTCTCTGGCTCCTGCTTCTGATTCTGTGGGGTGGGGGAGAGGCAAGGGTGCGGGCGCTCGCTGTGCTGGTGGCCGTAGCAGGTACGGTGGTCGCGGCAGTTGCGCTCCTCCAGTGGTTGGGCCATGACCCGCTGCTGTTTGGCGGTTATCGCGTCGTGTGGGGAACAATGGTTGGACGCATGCGGCTGTATTCGACCTTCGGCAATCCCAATTTCGTCGCCGGATACTTGATTGGGGCCATCTTCCTGGCGCTGGGCCTGGCGGGCGTGTCTTCAAAGTTCTCCTGGAAGGTCGCATCGTGCGCTTCGATCGCAGTGATATTTGCCGCCATCGTCGGAACACGCTCGCGCGCGGCGTGGGTGGCGCTGGCCGCTGGCTTGCTCGTTGCCCGGTTTGTGTGGCGGCGGGGAGTGAAGCTGACGGATGTTTCCTCTCCCCCAGCGGCCCCAGGCGGTGTCTCGCCCGCGCTCTGTCTTGTTGTTCTCCCGGCGCTCGCGTACATGCCGAGCTTCGCTCAGACGGCTGAAGCCCTGCTGACGCACTTCGAGGGCCGCCTTTATCTTTGGCGTGTCAGTTGGCCGATGTTTACTGAGCACCCTTTGTTCGGAAGTGGTTGGGGCACCTTCCAACTCTGTTACTTGGATTTGCAGGCGCGCTTCCTGCAGGCGCATCCCGACTTGGTTCGCCACTGGAGCCATATCCGCCAACTGCACAACGATCCGCTGCAAATCCTCCTCGAAGCCGGAGTCGTGGGCCTGGCGGCGTTGGGGTGGGTGTTGTGGACCTACGGTCGCGAAGCGCGCCGCGCGCTTCATGCTGCGCCGCGCCTAACGCGTCTGTGGATTGGAGCAAGCGCTGGGGGTGTGACGGCCATCCTCGTGAACTCGTTCTTCAACTTCCAACTGGCCGTTCCGGCTACCTTGCTCCTGCTTTTCACCCTGCTGGCGGTTCCGAGCCTGCTGCTGGATGGCGATCTCTCCGCGAAAGAACGTGCGGTGCCTCAGACCTCCGAGGCGGGCGAGAAGAAGCTGGGTTTGTATGGGCTGCGGGTGATTGCGAGTCTTGCCGTTGTGGCACTGGCGGTAGTACTGCTACTTCAGATTGCGCGTCGCGCTGTGGCGGAACATGACTACATGGTGGCCATCGATAATGAACGTACGGGGGACATTGCCCGCGCCGACCAAATCTTCCGCCAGGGGCTGACGCACGCGCCGCTTCACGGACGGCTTCACTACGGGTTGGCGCGCGCTCTCTACATTCAGGGGAAATACTCCGAGGCGCTCACGGAGGTACTGCTCGCGGAACGCACCTTTGCCGATTCCCATCTGGAGGTCTTGAAAGCGCGGATTCAGGATCAAATGGGCCTTGCCGGGCCAGCCCTCGAAACCTACCGCCATGCCCTGGCGCTGGATCCCACGTTGAAATCTGTACAGGCGGATATCGAACGGTTGAGTAACGGCCACCTTTAGGTGGCCAGATAGCGTGGCAACCTGAAGGTTGCCGCTACGTAACGGTAGCCTTTAAGCGGGCACTGAGGGTTGCCGCTACTTCGCGCTCAGGATCCGCCAAACGGTCCCGCCGAAGATGTTTTCCTGCGACGCTTTGGGGACACCACAAGCGTCGAGCATCTTGTGGTAGCGATCCAGTTCGCGGTCGAATTCCTCCAGTTCTCCGTTGAACACATCCGAGCCAAACACGAGCTTCTCGAAGGCGTGCGGGCCGCCGGCGGGCGTGTGCGGACTGACTACGCCGGACCACCAGAAGATAGACTTCCAGAAGGTAGGATCATCCTGCTTCTTGATGAGTGACGACCCGGAGAGATCCCAAAAGAGGTTCGGGTGCCAGCGCGCCATTTCCGCTGCCCAGGCGTATTCAGGGTTGCCGAGGTGCGCACCGATGATGGTGACCTTCGGGAAACGCCGGGCGATGGCGTCGAGCGTGGTCGGGCGCATGCGATCCACGCTGATATCCGTGGGGATGGTTGGGTCGGGGCGGTTCACGATGCCCGTGTGGAAGAGCAGGATCATGCCGTACTGCTCCGCCCGCTCGTAAATCGGCCAGTAACGGCGATCGTCGTAGTTGTAGAGCGGCGAAGTGATCTCACCCAAGCCGCGGCAGCCGGCTTCGTGGAAGCGATCGACGAGCGAGACCGCGACGGGATCGTCGAGTTGCAGTTCGCCTAGGCAGATCAGGCGGTTCGGGTGCTGGCTGATGAACGACGTCACGCTCTTCAGGTCTTTCGGGGCAGTAATGAGCAACGCCAGTCCGTCCACGGCGTCGAGCCTGGCCACCAACTTCTGAAGGAAGGCCGGGTCGCCATTGTGATGGATGTGCGCGTCTATCAGTTTGGGACGCGCGGTCTGGGCAAAGAGCACCCAAGGGCTGATCAGCAGCGCGACGAGGAAAAAGAACCAACGCGGTCTACTCATGGAATACCCTCCGAGTTCCGAGGCATGTTTAGCAGCCATTGCAGGCTGTCCATTCTTGGCCACACACTCTGGGTTTGCAAGTGTCAAATCGGCGGAGGTAAGGGCCACGGGCATAGTGTCCTGGTCGCTGCCAAGCCTCGGCACTCCCGCCCTGTACGTGTCCTAATCTGTTGGAGATTAAAGGCTTGCAGCCCATCCTGACAGGATATCTTGGGCTCGTGTGCGCGATGGGCGGCACGAGCTTTCGCTTGGCCTTCACTTTCGCCCACGTCGCTGCTGTGGTAGACTGGGCCTTCAAAACAGCCGCCTGTAACCTCCTGGGAGTCCCCTATGAAGCGCTACGGTGAGCATCGCGTCCCCGGCAAGCTCTTTGTTGTCGAGGGCATCGACGGCTCCGGAAAATCCACGCAACTGATGCTTCTCCACCAGTGGTTGCAGGCGGAGGGGTACGGCACGGTGTTCAGCGAGTGGAACTCCTCGCCGCTGGTGAAAGAGACGACGCGGCGGGGCAAGAAGAGGCAGATGCTGACTCCGGCCACCTTCAGCCTGATCCACGCCACGGACTTCGCCGACCGCATGGAGCACAACATCATTCCGCTGCTTAAGGCCGGAGCGGTGGTGCTCTGCGACCGCTACATCTACACCGCCTTCGCGCGCGACGTGGTGCGCGGAATGGACCCCAAGTGGGTGCGGGAACTTTACAGTTTTGCCGTCAAGCCCACGGGGGCTTTCTACTTTCGCGTCCCACTGGATGTAGCCATGAAGCGGATCCTGGACGGCCGGACGGGCCTCAAGTTCTACGAGGCGGGAATGGACCTGGAGCTCGCCGACGAGCCGGAAGACAGTTTCCGCATCTTCCAGGGCCGCATCCTGGAAGAATACGAGAAGATGGTGCCCGAGTTCGACTTGACCGTCATAGATGCGACGTTCCCCATCGAAGAGCAGCAGACGCAGATGCGGCAGATTGTTAAGGCCAAGCTGGTGCAGGCGAAGCGACTGAGGGTGGCGCCGTGAGAGAGACTTATGGGGTGGCTCTGCCGGGGATGAACCTGGTGGACTTGACCGGCAAGCTGATCGTCATTGAGGGGACCGACGGCGTGGGTCGGTCCACCCAGATCGGCTTGCTCAAACCGTGGTTGGAGCAGCAAGGCCGCGCCGTGCTCGAGACGGGCATGACTCGCTCGTCCCTGGCAGGCGGGGGCATCAAGCAGGCCAAGGAAGGACACACTCTCGGCCGCATCACGCTGAGCCTGTTCTACGCCACGGACTTTACCGACCGCCTGCTGAACGAAATTGTCCCAGCGCTGCGCGCGGGCTTCGTGGTGCTGACCGACCGGTACATCTACTCCCTGATGGCGCGCGCCATTGTGCGCGGCATCGATCCTGCCTGGATTCGCAGCACGTACAGCTTCGCCTTGAAACCCGACGCCGTCTTCTACCTGCGCATCGGGGTGGACGACCTCATCCCGCGCGTGGTGTTCTCCCGCGGGTTCGACTACTGGGAATCAGGCATGGACCTCCACCCCAGCGAGGACATGTACGAGAGCTTCCGCAAGTATCAGACCGCGCTGCTGGAGCAGTTCGATATCCTGGGCCAAGAATATGGGTTTGACGTCGTGGACGCTTCCGTGGATATTCGCACCGTCTTCGAGCGCCTGCGGGCCGGCATTGCCCGGGTCTTGAGCGGAGAGCCGCGTGAGCCGCTGTTTGCGGTTTCCCCTCCGAAAGAAGTCGCAGAGGAAGCGCCGAAGCCGGAGGCACCGGAAGAAGCCAAAGTTGTCGAGGCACCTGCTCCGAGCAAAGTCAGCGCGGTGGGAGAATAGTAATTGTCGATTGAAGATTGTCGGTTGATGACTGAGGATTTTCAATCTTCAATCATCAATCTTCAATCGGCAATTCTAAAGGCCTCGGCCGGTGAGGCGAGCACCTCCGCCACCCATTCCTTCATCTGCGCGTAACCCTCAGAATCCATAGTCATCCGGAAATACTTCTCTCGGTGGGTCTCCTTGTGGAGACGGAGTCGGAGGATTAGTCTCTCGACGCCCATGGCGATCTCGAGATGGTCTCGGAGGTACTGGGGGCGGGCGAGCATCTCAATCATCATCTGTTCCAGCATTTCCAGGTCGTGCCAGTCGCCTAGAAGTTGCTGGAGCGCTCGCAGCCGGGCCAGAGTCCGCGCGGCCCCGGGAACGTTGAACTCGCGGATGACCTCAATGAGATAGCGGACCCGCTTGGCGGCAATGCGCACGCCGTGGATGACGGCCACGCTCGCGTCGCGGTGGGATTGGGCGACCTGCGTCTCGATGCGCCGCCACACCCGCTCCAGCGCCTCGCCTACACGCTCGTAGAACTGTTCCGGGCCAAGTTCGATGGGGCGCTCGTCGCGGCGGATAACGCTGCTGACCACGAGACTGGGGGTCAGGTGCTCCTTGAGCTGCACGTAGAAGACGGCCAGGTTCACCTTGCCGAGCTTGCGCACGGCCTTTGCGAAGTTCTCCGAGCGTCGCTGGCGCAGGTAATGGCGCACGGCCTCCCAGCTTTCCCGGCGCGCCGTCCGTTTGCTGGCCAGAGTCCTCTCCACGCGCTGAAGCTGGACGTCGCAGTTCCGAACCTCGCCCAGCGTCCGCCGGCAGCGCTGGATCTTGCGCCGCAGCTTGCGAATCTCCGCGGGACGGGGCGTGGCGTAGAGCAGGTCCAGGATCTGCTGAAGACGTCGGCTGGACACTCGCAGGTCGTGGATGGCGTCGGGGTCGTCTCCGCGCAGCACCTTGGGCTCCAGCGACATGAAGCGGTCAAGCTGCCGCAGCGCCAGCTTGCGCACCTTCTTCCACGCATCCCGCGGTGCGGCTTCCGGCGGACTCTCCACCTGTGGCGGAGCTTCAGCGGAGACAGGGTGCGTGGCAGGCTCGGGAGAAGCCGGAGTCGGGGGGCTGGGGGCGATCGTGGTGTCCTTGACTTCATCCATGGAAAACGCCTCAGCCGACCTTTGGGGAGCTGCTCTGAATTCTTGCCGCTCCGCCAGGAGGGAATCCCGCCTGATGTGTTGATGGGCGTCGAGCTGCTTAGTCTCGACAGGGAAGTGTACCCCTGTCCGATACCAGATACAACTCGCTGCACCTGCCGCCAGCACGGAATCAATCTGCATTCCCAGTGCTGGCGCACCGGGCCACACTGCCCTGCGACTTCCGGGGCTCGGCCTACCTACGCCATCTTGCGCAGCAGGCGAGGTGTGAGCCACCAGACGAGTTGCCCGGGAGACTTGGGCGGGAATTCGCCGAAGCTAATCAGGCAGCACCCACCCTTCTTGAAGGCAAGGTTGGCGTGGCGACCGGCGCCGAGCAACCGCGCGGTTAGCTCGCTCAGGTCGGGCTCGTGACCCACCACCACGACGCGTTTGCGGCTCGCGTGCTTCGCCAGGAAGGTGATCAGCGCTTCTGGCGATCCGCCGGGGCGAAGCGCCTCGCAGAAGTCCCTGGGCACGCCGGGCCCGAGTTCTTCCGCCAGGATCTCCGCGGTTTCCGCGGCGCGGAGGAGGGGGCTCGTGACAATCCAGTCTACATCGAATCCCAACCGAAGGAGGCCGCTCGCGATCTCCTTCATTTTCTTCTTGCCTTCCGGAGTGAGGGGACGCTTGGTGTCGTCGGAGAAGCCCGCGCTGCCTCGGTCCACGGCGATGCCGTGGCGCATGATGTAAAGCTCATACCCCAGGGGTCGGACTGGCTTGGCTTCGGAAGGGTCTTTGGGTGGCATAAGTCTCTCGCTTGCTTTCGATTCGATCCGGCTGTCAGAAAGCCGGCGCGCATAGAGCGCCGCTACAGAGGCGGCCGCGTGGCCTCGGCCCACAGCGCCTCGAACTCCCGCTGAAAGATCTTCACCTGCTCTGGCTCGCAGAGAATCAGCAGGCCCTCGTAGTTCTGCTCTTCAGACTCCAGGGTCCAGTTGTAGCTTCCACTCAGTACCGTCCGGTCGTCCAGAATGGCGAACTTGTGGTGCATTTTGGTACCCGGCCCCTGACGGCCGTACAGAAGCCGAAAGGGAATCCGGCGGTCTGCAAAAAGCTCCTGGGTCGTGCGGGATTCCTCGTACTTGTTCCGGTCGAGAACAAGCCGCACACGGACTCCGCGCCCAATCGCCTCCTGGATCGCACGCGTCAGGCGCGGGTTGTTGAATCTGTATAGCGCCGCATCCACCGAGGTTGTTGCCTGTCGGATGAGTCGCTCGATTGCTTCGGCGACAGAACTGCCTCGGGTCAGGATAACCTCGGTGTCCATACTCTGAACGAGAAGCAGCGATTGTATTTTGAGTCGGCGGCTATTGCAAGCGGCCTCGACGATGGTTGGTAGGGGAGGGTTCCGGCATCCCGCGGGCGGCCTGAGGCCGCCCCTATCACGGGAGTACCTTAAAGGTGCTCCCCTACCGACGGAGAAGATAGAAACACTTCCCGCTGCTGGCGGGGATGGGCGGCAGGAAATCCTCCACTCGATAACCCGTGGCAAGGTAATGTTGGAAAATCCTCCGAGTATCAGTCCGCCAGCGCCACGCCAGCTTCAAATCCCTGGACCGCATGGCGTCGGTGTCCGGGGGGATTTCGACCAGCACGCGGGGGGCACGCACGCCGAGGCGAATCCTGGCGTTCTCCACAAACCCTTGCGCGTTCAGCCGCGTTTCGTTTGCGCACGACAGCAGCGACAGGTCATGCGGGCGGGGCGGCACGCCCTTCCGCAATCGGCTTTCGACGGTCGGCGTAGAGATCCGCCAGTTCACCACAAACCGATCGCTGGGTAGCGATTTTTCAATATTACTGGTGAAGCGGCCGTAACAGTCGGGGATGTACTCCTCCACCCGCGCGCCGAGCCGCGCGATATTCAAGGCGGCATTCCGGCTTTGCAGAGGGTCATAGGTCCAGCAGATGGATCGGATCCCTTGCCGGAGCGCCAGTCGCCGATGTACCCGCTTCATCAGCAAGCCCAGGCCCCGGTCGCGATACGGCGGCTCGACGGCCATGATGTGTGACCAGTGAATCAGCCGCCCGTGGCGTCGGGCGAGAAAGGCATAGAGACAACCAACAATCCTGCCGCCCACCACGGCCCCGAGCACTGCCCCCCCATGCTTCGCGGTGACCGCCAACACTTCGCTGCCGACACCCACGTTGCCCCAGACCGCTTTCTGGATGCGTTCGCAGCCGTGGAATTCTTCCAGATGGTGGAGCACGCGAATCTGGGGATGAGGCATGCAAGCTCCGCACACGTACGGGGAGAATCGAAGGGGCTAAGATATCACTGGGCTCACATTTCGAGAAGCCTGATCGCACACCGCCCATCAAGCAGCGCACCAGGAAAAAGGCTGCGGTGCGCAGGCCAACGCCTTTCTTGTGTGCCTAGGAAGTATGAGGAAGGGAGTATTGACGGTGGAGGCCGCAGATTAGCCGTCGCAGAGTCCGCGTTCCCGAGCGCCGCAGGTGGCGCAGGGATCGGCTGCCGATGCCGCCGCGGAACTCGAACTCCCGACCACCGCGAAGACGGAGAGCAACTTCTCCACCTCCGGACTGCCGCAGTTCTTGCAGGTGGCCGCCGCCGTTGCGGAGCTCATGATTCTCTCGAACTTCGTTCCGCAAGTGCGGCACTGATACTCGAAGATGGGCATCCTGCTCCTCCCCCAACGACTATAGCGGAAGCCAGGGAGACATTCAACCGAACCCGCGGCAGGGGGTTGTCCTAGCCGCATTTTTTCTGGCTTTGCTGGCTATCGACGCCGCGAAAATGGCTTGACAGTGACCGGCTTATTGCATAGAGTGTGGCCCGGCCATCATGTTTCGGTTCCCACAAATCTTACTGGAGGAGAGGAGCAGCAAATGGCGAAGGTCATGACAAAATCCCAAGTAGTGTCCCATCTGGCGGAGAAGGCGTGCATCCAGAAGAAGGCGGCAGCGGCAGTCCTGGAAGAGATCGCGTGCCTGGCGACGAAAGAATGCAAGAACACCGGGCAGTTCGTGATCCCCGGGCTGGGCAAAGCCGTCAAGGCGAACCGCAAGGCTCGCATGGGGCGCAATCCTCAGACGGGTGAGCCGATCAAGATCCCGGCCAAGACGGTGGTCAAGTTCCGGCTGGCAAAGGCGTTCAAGGACGCTGTTGTTCCCCCGAAGAAGAAGTAACCTCCTCGGACAGGACGGCGGGCGCACTCCCAGCGCCCGCCGTACGTCCACGCGGCCAAACCACTGAACCCTTTGCGTCTCGAAAGGGGCGCGGCGGTGTCTGCTCCCCCCACAGTTGCCTGAGGCTGGAGAATTGTCGCCTGTCCTTCATTTCCGGAGGCTGCGTAGCGGCGGGTTTATCCCGCCAAACACGTGAACGAGGGGCCGATGAAACTCGCTGGTAAAGTGGCTTTGATTACCGGTGCAGGTTCCGGAATTGGCCGTGCCACCGCGCTCCTCTTCGCCCAGGAAGGGGCGAAGGTGGCGCTGATGGGGCGCACTGCCTCCAAGCTCGAGGACGTTGCCCGGAAGATTGGTGGCGATGATTTGCACGTCCACTGCGTGGCTGTGGATCTGAGCCGGCGCGACGAGGCGCGAGGGGCCATTGACACATGCGCTGAGCATTTCGGTGGCCTGGACATCGTCGTCAACAGCGCTGGCATCTCGCGCCAGCGAAAGCTGCTGGAGGTCGATGAGCCCGAGTGGGACGAACTGATTGCCCACAACTTGAAGAACCCCATCTGGGTGGTGCAGTGTGCCATGCCCTGGCTCATTCGCCGGGGCGGCGGGGTCATCATCAATATCTCTTCGAGTCTCGCGCTCAAGCCCTCACCGGGCTTCGGCGCCTACGCCATGACCAAGGCCGCCATGAACATGCTCACGCTGGCGCTGGCGCAGGAACACAGCGCCGACGGCATCCGCGTGAACACCATCTGCCCCGCCGTGGTGGACACGCCGATTCACGAGACCTATCTTTCACCCGAAGGTGCCGCACAGCGGAAACAGGAGATGGCCCGCTTCTATCCTCTGGGCCGCGTCGGCACGCCGGAAGAAGTGGCGCAGGCCGCTCTGTACCTTGCCTCCGACGCGGCCTCCTGGATCACCGGTACGACCTTGTTGATGGACGGCGGGCGGCTGGTGAAGTAAGCTGTGATCCCGCCGCGCCCCAGGGCGGTCACCCGCAACAAGCCTGCTTCGTGGGAGGTGCACCCGATGAAGACGCGTTGCATACAGTCGGCCATCTTTCTTACCGGCGTGAGTCTCAGTCTTGTCCTGGGCCTGAGGGCCGAGGAGAAGCGCGCCATCAAGCCGGAGGATCTGGTGGATATCCGCGGCGTCAGTGATCCGCAGATCTCGCCGGACGGGAAGCGCGTGGCGTTTGTCGTGACCGAGCCGGCGGAGCCCGGTAAGCCCGACAAACCCCGGGACATGAACATCTGGGTTGTCCCGGCGGATGGCAGCGAGCCCGCGCGACCTTTCGCCGCCAGCCCCAAAGGCGACACCTCGCCGCGCTGGTCGCCCGACGGCCGCTACCTGGCTTTCCTCTCCAATCGCGGCCAGCCGGTGGGCGAGGAGAAGGAGGCGAAAAACCAACTCTTCCTCATGCGCACCGACGGCGGCGAAGCGGAACAGCTCACCGCGCTTAAGGGCGAGGTGCTGACGTTCAAGTGGTCGCCCGATGGGAAGATGATTGCCTTCACAGTCCGCGACCCGGCTACGGACGAGGAGCAGAAGAAAAAGAAAGAGGGCGACGACGAGACTTACGTTGACCGTGACTACAAATTCGCCCGCCTCTGGGTAGTGTCGCTGTCAGAGCGGAAGGCGGAGCAAGTGACCAAGCAGGATCTGGAGGTGAGTGACCTTGATTGGTCGCCTGACGGAAGCGAGCTGGCGCTCCGCGTCGCCTCTACGCCGCGCAACGACGATGTGTACTGGCATTCGTCGCTGGTCGTCGTGCGCCGACTCACCGGTGAAGTGACCCGCAAGCTGAGCGAGAACGCTGGGGCCGTGGACGCCAGGTGGTCGCCCGACGGGCAGACGATTGCCTTCGGGGAGTTCACGCCAAACAAGATTTCGAGTGTTCTGGTGCTGGCTCCGGCTGCCGGTGGCGCGCGCCGCGAGTTGCTCAAGGACTACAAGGGCACGGTTTGGAAGGGCGAATGGACGCCGGACTCAAAGAGACTTCTGGCGGAGAGTCTGGAGGCTACCCAAGCGCGGTTGCTGAGCATCGACACCGCGACGGGGACTTTCACCAAGTTGACGGACGTATTCGCGCGGGGTCCGAGTTTCACTGTGAGCGCCGACGGCCGCGCCATTGCCTATCTCCAGCAGCCATCCGATTCTCCGGGCGACATCTGGGCCCTGACGCTGGGCCAGTCACCCCGTAGGCTCACGAACCTCCATTCCCAGGTGGCCTCCTGGCGCCTGGGCGCAGTCAAGGAAATCACCTGGAAGAACAAGAAAGATGGCCACACTTTATACGGCGTCCTGATCACGCCGCCCGATTTCAAGTCGGGCCAGGCGTATCCCACTATCGTCCAAGTTCACGGCGGGCCACAGGGAGCCTGGTGGTCGGGATGGTACGGCTCCTGGCATGAGTGGGCCGGGCTGCTGGCGTCGAACGGCTACGTCGTGTTCATGCCCAACCCGCGCGGCTCCACGGGCCAGGGAGGAACGTTCGCCGAAGCCAACCGCGACGATTGGGGCGGCGGAGATTTTCAGGACATCATGAGTGGCGTGGACTACCTGATTGAGCAGAAGATTGCCGATCCCGAACGCCTGGGTATCGGCGGCTGGAGTTACGGCGGCTTCATGACTTCCTGGACGGTCACGCAGACCAACCGTTTCAAAGCCGCCGTGGTGGGCGCTGCCGTGACCAACCTTTTCAGCTTCGACGGCACCACGGACATCACGCCCAGCTTTCTGCGCAACTACTTCCTGGACATTCCGTTCAACCGGCGCGCGGCGTACGACAACCATTCCGCCATGACGTTCCTGAAGAACTGCAAGACTCCCTCGCTGGTTCTGCACGGCGAGGCCGATGAGCGCGTGCCGGTCAGCCAGGGTTGGGAGTTCTATAACGGCCTGAGAATGCTGGGCGTGCCCACCGAAATGGTCGTTTATCCGCGCGAGCACCACGGCTTCAGAGAGCGTGCTCACCAGCTTGATTTGTTGACCCGCGTCTTGGCTTGGTACGACAGATATTTGAAAAAGTGAAGCATCGGATCGTCGGAGCATCGGCCGACCGATGACCAGATGAACCGAAGGCGCGATGAGCCGATCATCCGATGGCCGATGAATCAATGCTCTGTTTCTCGCAGAAAGGATTGGCCTGCCAGGTCCCGCACCACGAAATCTACTTGTCGGACCCGCGGCGCGTCGCGCCGGAGCGGCTCAGGACGATCCTCCGCTTTTCCGTGAAGCCAAACGCCTAGAGTTGGAGTTGTTGTTGATGCGGCGTCCCAAGTTCCGGGGCTGCGTCATTGGGCAACAGGTGCGTGGGCGCTTGGCTTGGATTTCCACCAGAACCAGGCAACGACGCCGAACATCCCCAGCCAGCCCAGCACCCGCACCGTGTGTCCGATGGTGGTGTCATATTCCAGCACGCCGAGTTTGATAAACATGGTGGTCCAGTCGTGCAATCCCTCGCCTTCGCCCACGGTCACGTAGTCGAGGGCAATGGCGCGTGCGTCCGCCATGTAGGTCCCTACGGGGAGGAAGTTCTCGAAGAAGAAGAAAGCCGCGAGGGCTGTGCCGGTCACGTGCCGTTGAAACACGAAGTAAACCGCGATGGCGAACGGCACGAAGAGTTGGAGGATAGTCCCACCCAGTACCGCGAGCGTTTCGCCGAACCAGCGGAAGAGCAGGTGCCCGCCTTCGTGAATGGGTACAAAGACCAGATCTATGAATAGTGAGGGGCCTTTACTGGTGAGCGCGTAGAGAAGGAAGATCGCATAGAACGCCAGCCAGCCGATCCGCGCCAACTTCGACACGGGCTGCCAGGGTTCGTCGAGCGCTTCCAGAAACTC
>JBEKCQ010000032.1:0-27464 GCA_050014795.1 Terriglobia bacterium
CGGGTCGAAAAACGCCAGTGGTGAGAATTGAATGATGAACGCAGAACGATGAACAAAGAATGACGAACAAAGAACACAGATTCGACCTACGTGCGCGCACGAAGGGCTTTGCATTGGCGGTGGTTCGTCTGTATTCCTCGCTTCCACGGACGACCGAGGCACAGGTACTTGGGAAACAGGTGCTGCGGAGCGGCACGTCGGTTGGCGCGCATTACCGGGAAGCGACCCGGGCCAGGTCGAGCGCCGAATTCGTGAGTAAGATACAAGGTGGACTCCAAGAACTGGAAGAGACAGTCTACTGGCTGGAACTCTTGGTCGAAGCAGGAATCGTTGACCGCTCTCGCCTCGCCGATTTGTTTCAGGAAGCGGAGGAACTGATTTCGATTTTCGTCTCCTCTGTCAAGACGGCGAGAAGATCAAGGTAGTCAGCCAGCGTTCAGCATTCATTGTTCAGTATTCATCATTCTGCATTCGTCGTTCATCGTTCAGCATTCATCGTTTCCTATGCTTTGGGCTCAACCTCTTAATCCCCTGCACTGGATGGTCCTGTCCGCGCTGGCTGCCGCGGTGCCGCTGGTGGTTCTGCTCGTCCTGATGGGCGGGCTGCGCAAGTCCGGGGCCGTATCGGCGGCCTGCGGGCTGGCAGCGGCAGCCCTCCTGGCCGTCCTCATGTGGCACATGCCTGTGAAGCTGGCGGGGTTGAGTGCGGCCTACGGCCTGGTCTATGCGCTGTGGCCGATCATGTGGATCGTCTTCACCGCCCTGTGGCTCTACAACCTTTCGGTTGATACCGGTAAATTCGAACTCCTGCGTCGCTGGATGGCCGAGCACGCTTCCGGCGACCGTTGCATTCAAGCGATTCTCGTGGCCTTCTGCTTCGGGGCATTGCTGGAAGGCATGGCGGGCTTCGGAGCGCCCGTGGCCGTGGCCGCCTACCTGCTGCTCGGGCTCGGGTTCAGCGCGCGCCAGGCGGTTACGCTCTCGTTGATTGCCAACACCGCTCCCGTGGCCTTTGGCAGCCTGGGCATCCCCATCGTGGCGCTGGCGGGCGTGACCGGGCTGGATCAGATGAAGCTCTCCGCGATGGTCGGCCGTCAGCTTCCCTTCTTGTCGTTGCTCCTTCCCGCCTATCTCGTTTGGGTTCTCGCGGGTCGAAGAGGGTTAAGGCAAACCTGGCCGGCCGCGCTGGTGGCCGGAAGCAGCTTCGCCCTCGCCCAATTCGTAACCTCCAACTTCTGGGGCCCGTACGCCGCCGACATCGTGGCAGCGCTCATCTCCATCGGTACGCTGACGGCCTTCCTGCGAGTTTGGAAGCCGGCTACGGCCGACGCTGGGGCAGAAGTCTCCCCCCAGGGGACAGCCGGACTTTCACGCCGAGAGGTGCTCGGCGCCTGGGCCCCTTGGACCGTGCTCGCCGGAGTGATGATTGTCTGGTCCTATCTCAAGCTCTTTCAGGTCGGCCAAATTCCCATCGCAGTGCCGCACCTGCACAACGTGATCTTCATTACGCTTTACCAGAAGCCCTATAGCGCGATCTACCCGTTTCAGCCTCTCGCCGCGGGCACAGCCGCCCTGACCGCTACGCTGATCACCGCGCTGCTTTTCCGAATCGGACTGCGGGACGTGCTCAAATCAGGTCTGAAGACCCTCAAGCAACTCCGCATGCCCGCCCTGACCGTGAGCCTGATCGTTGCCCTGGCCTATCTCTACAACTACTCGGGGATGGCCTACACGTTGGGGGCGGCACTGGCGGGACTCGGCGGCCTGTTTCCGTTGGTGAGCGCTTTTCTGGGCTGGGTAGCCTGCTTCCTGAGCGGGAGCGATACAGCCGCCAACTTGCTTTTCGGAAACCTGCAAGTGGCGGCGGCACACCAGATCGGAGTGAGCCCGGTGCTGCTGGCAGCCACCAACTCTTCCGGCGCGGTCACTGGAAAGATGATTTCCCCGCAGAACGTCGCCGTGGGCGTCACGACCGTGGGTCTGGTCGGGCAGGAAGGCCACGTGGTGCGCAGCACCTTCTGGCACAGCATTGTCCTGGCAGCATTTCTGAGCGCGCTGGCGTTTGCGCAGGCCTACTGGCTGAAGTGGATGGTGCCGTAGCTGTCGTCCCGGCCTAGAGGATCCTGAAGATCAGGCCGAGGGTAAAGACCAGGTTGTTCTGAACCGGCACGTTGCCAAAATACTGTTGCGGATTTGTCACGGTCGTTCCCGAAATCGTCATGTCCTGATCCGGGTTCAGAGTGCCCGTCCCGCCCTGGGAGACCATATCCCGAACATCGATTCGAAACCCGAGGTGCTTGCGGGGGTAAATCTTGACGCCCGCCCCCAGGTTGAAGGTCACGGCCCGGCCCGCCAGCACGGGCGCCGACGCCTTCCCCAGAGGCGTGAGAATCGTCATATTCCGGCCGGCGTTGCGGGCGAACCCCACACCTGGCGAAATGTAGAACTTGGCCCGCTTGGTCTGGATAAGGTTGAATTCACCGCTCCCGAAGAGCATGTTCAAGTTCCCGACGTGCACCAGAGCGCTTCCCGTCGGAAGGGTCCCGGTTGGGGGCGTGACCGCCGAGAAGGAGCGTGTCTGGTTGCTGTACATGTAGGCGAGGCTGAAGTTAATCCCCTTCATGAACCCGAAAGTGAACCGCGTTCCGAAGTCCCCGCGGGTGGCGGATTTGTAGGCGGCGCCGATGCTGTCACCCGTGATTCCCCCCGAGTACACCTCGAACTCGGCGGTGAAGGACGAGGGGGAAAACATTTTGAGGGGGTTGATCGGTACTGGTGGATCGGCGGCACGGACCGGGACCGCGGTCAGACTACTCAGGAGGAACAAACAGCACGCCAGTTTCAGTCGGGACACGTTTCACCTCGCAAGGAGAATCAGTTGAGCCCGCCGGCCAAGAGTCCCGCGCATTGTACTTGAGTGTTGTCAAGGATTCAAGTGCCGCGGTCGCGGTGTTCTACAGATGGTAATAAGGGTCAAACCCGCCGGCTGACGGCCGGGGGGGAACGCAATCTCAAATTTGAAATTCCCTCACCCATACGTTAACCTACCTGCGGTCGAGCGCTCCGGGAAGGTTGGAGCGGCTGACCATCGTCAGAGCACACCAGAGAATCCTGATGGGGCTTCCCGCCAACCCGATCTCCAGCGAGCCGACAGTCCGGCCTCGAGGACCGATCCTGCGCGCGCTCGTCGAGAGCCTGCGTCCTGCCCAGTGGGTGAAGAACGGATTTGTCTTCGCCGCGCTCATCTTCTCTCGCAGCCTGAAGGACTGGGACCGAACGGAGCGGGTGGCCTTTGCTGCAGTCGTCTTCTGCTTGATCTCAGGTGCGGGCTATCTGCTCAACGATATTCTGGACGCCGCTGAAGACCGCCAGCATCCGGTCAAGAGGTCGCGGCCCGTAGCCTCGGGCCGCTTGAACGTGCGCACGGCCGCAGCCGTGGCCGCTCTGCTGGCTCTCGTGGCCCTGGCCGGAGCTTGGGTGCTCGACCGCGAGTTCTTTCTCGTCGTCGCAGCGTATGCCGTCCTGAACAGCCTCTACTCGCTGTTTCTAAAGCGCGTGATGCTACTCGACGTCTTTGTGATTGCGGCCGGTTTTGTCCTTCGAGTTCTCGGCGGCGGCCTGGTCATCCACGTGGAGATCTCGGCGTGGTTGATCGTCTGCACTACGTTGCTGGCTCTCTTCCTGGCCTTGACCAAGCGCCGCCACGAATTGGTGTTGTTGGGCGGCAATGCCTCCGACCACCGACCTATCCTGGCAAACTACAGCCCCTATTTTCTCGACCAGCTCATCGGCATCGTCACGGCATCCACACTCATGTCTTATGCGCTCTACACGCTTTCGGCGGACGTGGCGACGAAGTTTCCGGGCAAGCGCTTGGAATTGACGATTCCGTTCGTCCTGTTCGGCATCTTCCGCTATCTCTACCTGGTGCATCAGACCAGTGAAGGAGGCAACCCGACGCGGCTGCTCCTCACCGACCGGGTTTTGCTAGCGGTGGTGCTGATGTGGGCGGCTGCGGTAGTGCTCATCATTTACCTCTAGGTGGGGCAGACATCCGATGTCACGTTCTCGTGTTGCCGTGCTCAAGACCAGCCCGGCCACTGTCCTTGACGACTACAAGCGCCTGATGCGCCTGGCGGGTTACCAGCAATTCTTGCCGCGCGGCTCCGAGATCGCACTCAAAATCAACATTTCCTGGCATTTCTTTTATCCAGCTTGCTCGACCACGCCCTGGCAACTCGACGGCGTCATCGCCACGCTGCTCGCAGACGGCTACGAGCGCGAGAAGCTTTACGGGTGTCACAACCGCACCGTGGTAGTGAGTGCCAGACGCGGTGAGGTAGCCAACAAGCACAAGCAGGTGGTCGTGGACAAGTACGGGTTGCGCAACGTCCACCTCTACGAGAAGAGCGAACCCTGGATCCGCTACGAGCCCAAGGCCAAGATGCTGGTTCTGGACTCCATCTACCCCGAGGGCATCCGCATTCCCAAGCGCCTGATAGGCTCAAGCATCATCCACCTGCCCACCATGAAAACCCACGTCTTCACACGCATCACCGGCGCGATGAAGAACGCTTTCGGGGGGCTGCTTTTTGAGAAGCGCCACTGGACCCACAGTGTCATCCACGAAACCCTGGTCGATCTCCTAGCCATTCAGAAAGAAATCCATCCCGGGATTTTCGCGGTGATGGACGGGACGTTTGCCGGGGACGGTCCCGGCCCGCGCTGCATGGTGCCGCACGTCAAGAACGTCATCCTGGCCAGCGGCGACATGGTGGCCATTGATGCGGTGGCGGCGAAGATGATGGGTTTCGACCCGCTTTCCATCAAGTTCATCCGCCTGGCGCACGAAAAGGGTCTGGGCTGCGGCGATGTGCGGGAAATCGAAATCGTCGGCGAGGATATTGCCTCGATTAACTTCCAGTTCGATGGCGCGAGCGACACCTTCGCCAGCCGCGGCCAGAAACTCATTTACTGGGGTCCACTCAAGCCCCTGGAGAAGTTCTTGCTGCGTACCGCCTTGGCTCCGTGGTCCTACGCTGCCTCCTTCCTCTTCCACGATGTTTACTGGTACCCGCTCATCGGACGTCGCAGGGTCAAGCAGGCTCTGCAAACAGAGTGGGGACAGCTTTTCTCTCGGTACTGAAATGCCGCTCCTCCGCGGCACCGAAGCGAATGCCGCTATCCCACTGCGATGAACTAAGTGCAGGCAACTCCAGCGTTGAGGGCTCGACGCCACGCTCCAGGGTTGCTTTTTCCGGGAGGTAGATGCGATAGTTGCGCTTCCGGGTTGCAGGCGGGGCGTTCGCGAAAGCCCCGCCCGGGTGCGCACTGCATCATCCGGAGATGTATGAAGGTCCCACCGGCAAACCACGGCTCATGAGCACAACGACCCCACAGGAGCTGACCGCAGCGAACCGCCCAGTGGCGTGCTTCAGGGCAGGCGCCGAACTGTTCCTTATCAGCCTCATCATCCTGTTTCTGGAACTGGCCTGCATCCGTTGGTTCCCGGCCCATGTCCTTTTCTTGACCTTCTTCACCAACACGGTACTCCTGGCCTGCTTTTTGGGTATGTCCGTGGGCTGCCTAGCTGCCAGCCGGAGATGGAATTTCCTGAACTGGACGCCGTTCCTGCTGGTTGTCGCCATGGCAGGAGCCCACGCGGTGGAACACTTACGCACACGCGTGGAGAAGCTGGTGAGTGTTGGCAACCAGCTCTCACCTCAACTCGTTTTCTTCGGCACCGAGTATGTCACCCCTGATCCGGCCGGCTTCTTCATTCCGGTGGAAGTATTGGGCGGGTTCTTCTTCCTGATTCTCGCCCTGGCCCTGGTCGGCCCTGGACAGGAGCTGGGCCGGGCTTTTAATCGGGTCCCGCACCGGGTGCAAGCCTACAGCCTGAACATTTTGGGAAGCATGGTGGGCATTGCGTTGTTCGCTGCCTGCTCATGGTGGAACGTCCCGCCGCTCTGGTGGTTCCTGCCGGTGGCGATGGGGGTGGGATATTTCCTCGTGGTGGGAAGTTCAGCACGCCACCCCCTCGCGCGCTGGATTTT
Source organism: Terriglobia bacterium (assembly GCA_050014795.1). Classification (GTDB taxonomy): domain Bacteria; phylum Acidobacteriota; class Terriglobia; order UBA7540; family UBA7540; genus JALHUF01. Next base: position 6,057 of record JBEKCQ010000032.1, read on the forward strand.
GCGCTTGGGGCAGTTCGTACCTCTGCTGGCAGTTCTCGTATTGGCGTCGCTGACGTCAGGCAGTTTCCAGATAAGGGGAACGGATTCCGCGCAGCATTTGTGGTCGCCCTACTATAGGATCGACTTCGACCGCGCGCATCGCTCCATCACGGTGAACCTGATTAGCCATCAGGAGATGGTCTCCCGCAACAACAACGCTGCGCCTTCTTATGCTTACACTCTGCCCCATATTCTGAACCGCGATGCCGGAGGCCGGCCCTTCGAGGACGTTCTCATCATCGGGGCGGGCAGCGGGAATGATGTGAGCCGGGCGCTGCTGTGGGGTGCGCGCCGCATCGATGCTGTAGAAATCGACCCGGTCATTTTTCGCCTGGGGGAAAGGTTTCACTTTGACGGCCCCTATCAGGATGCCCGTGTGCACGCGCACCTGGACGATGGCCGCAACTTCCTGCGTTCCACCCACCAGCAATATGACTTGATTATTTATGCGCTGGTCGATTCGCTCGTCTTGCACAGCAGCTACAGCAATATCCGGTTGGAGAGCTACCTGTTCACCGAGCAGGCCTTCGCCGACGTCCGCCGTTGCCTCAAGCCCGGAGGACAGTTTGTGGTTTACAACTACTTCCGCCAGGGCTGGATCGTCGCCCGCCTCTTCCAAGGCCTGACGGAGACTTTCGGTTCCGAGCCCCTGGTTCTGACTCTTCCTGCCCGGCCGTTCGTGGCACCACAAGCGAGCGGCGGGTTTACTGTGTTCGTCGTGGGTGACACTGCTCCCCTCCGCCGGGCCTTCGAGCGGGAGCCCGAGTATTGGCTACGCGACGGCGTGGCGCCGACTCCCGACTCCCCCAATGGCTTCCTGCAACACCCCGAGCCCGAGGAGCAGGCTCGATGGAAGCGGTTCGCGTTGGCGAAAGTGGGCCAAGCCGAGAGCCTTCGCACCGCCAGCGACGACTGGCCTTTCCTGTATTTGCATCAGCCGATGATTCCTCTCCTGAGCCTGCGCGGTATGGGCATCATGGGCGGCCTGGCGCTGCTGCTGCTCTTCCTCTTCCTTCCGAAACCCGCCGGCAGCGCCGGACGTTTCCGTTTCGACCCCCGCATGTTTTTTCTCGGCGCGGGTTTTATGCTCGTGGAGACCAAAGCGGTCGTGCACATGGCCCTGCTGTTCGGCAGCACCTGGATGGTCAATTCGGTGGTGTTCTTCGCGGTGCTGGCGATGATTTTGGCCGCCAACCTGTTCGTCCTGGGATTCCGCCCCGCACGTCTGCGCATCTATTACGCCGGGCTGCTGGTGGCGCTGGGCCTCAATATTGTGATTCCCCTGGACTTTTTCCTGGGAATGAACCGCGCCCTGCAAGTGGTTGGCTCTTGTGTCCTGGTCTTTGCACCGATCTTGTTTGCGGGCGTGATCTTCGCGGTCTCGTTTGGACAGAGTGCGGAACCAGACCGCGACTTCGGAGCGAACACCGCTGGAGCTATGTTGGGCGGGCTGGCGGAATATAGCTCCATGCTGCTGGGGTTTCAGTACCTCGTGCTGGTGGCTGTAGCGTTCTACGTTCTGTCGGCGATTCTGTCTCGCCCTTCGGCAGTGGGCTATCACAAGCAACAAGCGGGGCCATGATTCGGGCTTCCATGAAAAGCATCCCTTCCTCAGATTTCTCCCTGCAGCCGGAAGTTCTCACGACGCCTCGACATACGCTCGAGCGCGCTGACTGGGCTGCATTGGCCCTCCTCGTCGCTAGCTTGGTCGCGTTGTTCTGGAAGGTGCTCTTCACCTCCGCGATGTTCTTCTATCGCGACGTCTTCAACTACAGTTATCCGCACGCTCGCTTCATCCACGAAGTCTGCCGGCAGGGCTGCCTGCCGTATTGGAACCCGTATTTAAATTACGGTGAGCCTGTCCTGGCGAACCCGAACTTCCTGTTCTTCTACCCTTCCACGCTGCTGCTGATTCTGCTTCCCATCGACCTCGCCTACAAACTCCATTACATCGTGCACTTGGCGCTCGCCGGGACAGGAACGTACTTGCTGGCGAGGCGCTGGCAGCAGAGCCGTGCGGCGGCGCTCTTTGCCGGCTTCATTTTCGCCTTCAGCGGACCTGTACTGTCGCTCGGCAACTTCTACAACCACGTGGCGGCCGCGGCCTGGATTCCCTGGGCCTTGCTCTTGACCGACCAGGCACTCGAAAGCCGCTCCCGGCGTCCCTGGATCCTCCTGACCCTGGTTTTCGCTCTTCAATTCCTCGCTGCAGAACCCTTCACCCTGATCGCCACCTTTGGGCTCTCGCTCGCCTATGCCCTATTCCGCGCCGGGAGCCTTCGGCGACCGCTGGCCACAGCTAACGTGCGCATCGTCGTGGGCTTCGTGCTGGTCGGCTGCCTGATGCTGGCCCTTTCCGCTGTCCAGCTATTGCCTTCGCTCGATCTTCTGGCGCATTCGCGCCGCGGGACCGAGGGCCTGCCTTTCAACGAGACTACGAGTTGGTCGTTTCACCCTCTCCTGCTTCTGGAGTTTGTCATCCCCGGGTTCTTCGGCTCGGCGCTCGAAGCCCCCTCGCTGTGGACCCTGGTGTTGAACTGTAGAAACATGCCCTATTTCCCGTCCGTCTTTGTCGGATTTGTCCCGCTCTTCTTTGCCCTGGTGGGCTGGGCGCTGAGCCGCGATCAACGACGCATTTTCGCTAGCGTGGCCACCATGGCACTTCTTGTACTTTCCTTCGGCCGGTACACACCGGTTTTTGCGCTGGCTTATCTGCTAGTCCCTCCGCTCGCGCTGGTACGCTTCCCGGTGAAACTGCTGGTTCCGGCGCTGCTGTCCGTTGCGCTGCTGGCAGGATGGGGCCTGGACGCCCTGCGTCGAGCCAGTTCCAATCTGCACGAAAGGCGCGCGCGCATCTTGTTGCCACTCCAGTGCCTGCTGGGCTGCACGGTTCTGGTGTGGGTTCTGGCGTGGCTGGCGCCCGGATGGATTGGCAGTTCCGCGGCTTGGATTCTGCTGCGCTCCAACGAAATGTTCGCGCGCAATCCCGCGAGCGCGCTGACCTCAGCCCAGGTCGTCGCGGCGGTGGCGTTTTTCCTCAGGATGCTGCAACTGAATCTGCCGGGACTTGCCGCCTTTGCGCTGGGAGGCCTGCTGTGGATGCTGGCCCTGGAACGCAGGATTACCTGGGCACGGCGCGCCGTTCCCGCCGTTGCCCTCCTGGGGCTGGCGCAGATGGGGGCGGTCAACTATTCCGCCAACCCCACGGTGCCCCGCAGTTTCTACACCTACCGCCCACCGGTTCTCGAACGCTTCCAGGCAGCAGCCCAACCCTATCGCTTCGGCTACATCTTCCGGGAGGCAGAATCCCCGTCGACGACACCTGACCCACAGGGCTTCTTCAGTTTCGAGTCCATCCCCGAAGCCGCGCAGCTTTCTCCCCTGGCGCAGGTTTCCTTTCGGGACCGACTTATCCTGGCGCGCGGATCGATGCTCGAAAAGATTGAGGGGGTTTCCAACATCGACGTGGAGCGATCGTTTCCGCCTTTCCTCTACGATTATTGGATGTTCATGATTCGGAGGCTCTCCGATCCCGCTCGCGTGGCCTGTCTGGTGGGGCGCACCAATGTGAAGTACCAGGTTCTTCCCGCCCAGCAAGACACTCCCGTAACCCGCGAGGTCGCGCCGATCTTCAACGGCTCAGCAAAGCCCCACTATCTTTACGAGAACCTCTGCGCGACTCCTCGGGCTTACGTGGCGGGCTCTGCCTCCTACTCAACAGGCGCAGCGGAAACGCTCACGAAGCTGTCCGACCCTGCCTTCGATGCCGGCGCCGAGGTCATCCTCGCCGCGGACCCCGGCTCAGCACCACCGCTTGAAGGATCGAGTGCTGCGGGGCGCGTGGAGATCCTCGAGCGACAACCCAACGCGATCGTGCTGCGCGCCGAACTCTCTCGGCCCGGCTACGTGGTACTGCTCGACCGCTTTGACCCCAACTGGCACGCCGCACTCGATCGGCGCGACGCGCCCGTCCTGCGGGCTAACCATCTTTTTCGCGCGGTGCGCGCCGACCCCGGCCAGCACGAGATTCGTTTCTTCTATCGCCAGCGCGGATTGCGGGCAGGCCTGCTCGTCTCGCTGGGGACTCTAGCCCTGCTGGCAACACTCTATGCGCTCGACCGGCGCTCGAGCCTTCGACCACAGTTGTAATCCCTCAGCCGTAACCGCGCCGGCCACGTAGCTAGAAGCCATCTGTGCTGATTGAGCTACTGGAGCGGGGACTCAGCTGAGGCCGTTGGGCCCGCCTGAGTAGACCCTCGCCGGCCGTAGATCTCGAAGTTCCTCACGTGCTCAACCGGTTCGTACCAGTCGGAAATGAAAGTGGCCAACTCGGGATAGACCTTCAGAAACTCTTCCGAATCCCAGGGATGGTAGGCAATATAGGGTATGGCATCATCGCGCGCGACCACGAGGAAACGCGGGGGAGACTTCTTCAAGTCGCTCACGACTTCATCCCGCCACGCCGGTGGCGACCAGGGCGAGACCAGCGGCAGGTTCAATACGAACCGTGTGGGCTGACGCGTCCCGGTCAGAAAGTAAATCAACGGTTCGCTGCCCCAGACGAAAACCCCGTCGCCCGCCTTTACATTCTTACGCAGGTAGGAAATAACTCGCATCTGGTCGGGGAAATGCGATATGGGGTTTGGCCACGGGTAGGCCGCATAGAACGCCTCCGGCTCGCGCCACCACGTCGCCAGCGCTTGGTAGTGTGTAGCCACGTTCAGGACTTGCGCCGGCACCGGCCACACAGCGAGGTTAGCGAACACCACCCATACCAGCACGCGCGCCACCCGCCAGCCTCGCGTCGCGAAGCTGTGGGCCAGGGCCCGAAACCCCTGGTAGGTCTTTAGGCCCAGGTATCCCCAGATCATGGCAAAGAACGGGTTGCAGGTCTCGAACGCGTAGGCGTGAAAGCGGACTTGTACCGCCAGAGAGGCATAGCCCAACGCCGCCGCCACCACAATCGGCGCCAGGCGCTTCAAGTCTCGCAACTTCCAGGCAACGAGTAAGGCCACGGCGGCGGCGGCCTCGGTCCACGGGCCGAGCAGGGCGATCGTCTGGTTCACCGCATAAAGCCAGTAGTGCGGCGTGCGTTCCAGCGCCATCGCCGCGTAGCGCGGCAGGACCACAAGCTGGATTTCCTTGAACGCCGTCCAAGAGCCCACGCGCCAGAAGTAGGTCAGGACCGAGCCGACCACCGTGCCAAAACCAACAGCAAATACCATGAAGTTCGCCAGCCAGCGACGCCAGGGAATCAACAGGCTCACGCAGCGAGGCTCGGCATCCAAGGAGCCCGCGTTGAGGTACGGCACCAAGGCCACAAGCGGCAGAAAGGCAAGCGCGTTGTACTTGGTCCAGAAGGCGACGCCGAACACCAGGCCTGCCAGGAAGTGACGCAACCTCGGCCATCGTCCTTCGGCGGCCATCAGAAAAAAGGCGGCGAAGACGAACACCATCAGAAGAGGCTCGGCCTGTGCCGCCTGCCAGTAGCCGGCCCAAACGTGCCAACTGGCGTTGACGACGACCGCCACGGCCGCGGCGCCAGGGCCTAGATAGCGTTCGGTGAAGCGAAAGACAAGGTAAGAAATGACCAGGAGCCACAGGATGTCCACCAGCCCCACACACCACATCTCGGCGCCGCACAGCTTCACAATGACCGCATAGATGTAAGCGAGACCTGGGGAACGGTTGTCCCAGAAATCAAGGTAAAGGTGCTTGCCTTCCAGCAGGCCCTGCCCGATCACGCAGTAGGTGGCTTGGTCTCGCGCGATGGGATAACTGATGTTGGGGAGCGCGCGGATAGCGACAAAGGTCAATGCCGCCAGAAGCCACGCGCGCGAATGGCTCGTGGCGCCTGCGGGTTGCGAGATTACGGCAGACGCGGCCATGCTGAATGAAGAGTCCATCGAAAAGCAGAGGGAGCCGCTTAGATTTTTGTACCTGCCCGCTAGTGCCGTTCCAACTTAATGGGCCGACCGGCTGGTGCCGAGACGTTTGCAGATTGGCCGAGATCACCGCTCACAGGAGTAGCTCCAAATAGTTGGAACGGCACTAAGCTCGCCCGGCCCCCCTCCGCCCCAGGTCATTTCCCCAGATGTGCCAGATGCTCGGCACCGTGAAAACAAAGTTGCAGAGTGCGCCCGCGAGGACTCCGATTGCCGCCGCGGCGACAAGATCAAGCCCCCAGCGAGCCAGAACAAAGGTGACCACGCCATTCAGGATCGCGCCCGGAAGGCACAGCTTCTCGTAGCGCAAGAAGCGGGCAAGGGTTTTCCTGTTATCGCCCCCATGAGCGTAACGGAAGCGAAAAGTCACCGCATTGTTCCACAGGAAGTTGCTGAGCAGGGCAAGCTGAATCGCCGCCGGTAAGGCGAGGCCCAAGTGCCATCCCGCGTGCTCAGCAAGCAGATAGAGCACGCCAACGTTCACGGCAGCACCCAGGAGTCCCACCAGCGCGTAACGGCCCCAGGTGGCAAGTTCGCCGCTGGCTCTCCCCACGCGCGCCAGGTGCAGTAAGTATTCCACATGCTGCCGCGCGCCCAGCTTCGACTCGCCGCGCGCGCGCCCTTGGAAGACGTAAGGGACTTCCACCAGCTTTTGGAATTTCCCCTTGGCCAGAATTTCGAGGAGGGTCTTGATCCCCAAAGGCTTCAATTCGACGCCTTCGATTACTGCCGCGCGGACGAGAAACATCCCAGACCCGAAGTCCTTGACGTCTCCTAGTGTCCAGGGGAGGACGGCCCAGCCCAGGCGCACGCCTGCCCACGAGATGAGCCGGCGAATCCAGGACCAGCCAGAGGTGCCACCACCGGCGACGTACCGGCTGGCCACGGCCAAGTCGGCGTTTTCGGCACGAAGTGAGGCGGCAAGCTCTCTGAGGACCTCGGGGGGATGCTGGAGGTCGGCGTCCATGATTCCCAGCACGTCGCCACGGGCGATCTTCCACCCGGCCACCACGGCCGTTGCCAGACCCAGCCGTCCGGGCCGCCGCAACACGCGCACGGGCAGCTCGGGAGCCAGCGATTCGGCGAGTTCCGCCGTCCCGTCCCCGCTCGCGTCGTCTACCACAATCAACTCGAATTCCTCGCCCGTAGCCTGCAACACGGCGGCGGTGCGGCGCAACGTCTCTTCAATGACCGCCGCTTCCTTGTATGTGGGTATGGCAACTGAAATCATACGGGCCGAGAAAAGCGCCTTCTGATCGCTCGACTTCCCGCGAGCGAATGCGGCCCGAAAGTATCATGCGCCCCGTGCCCAGTCAATTCGGCCAGCGAGGGGGCGTGCTTGAACAGCGGTGTAGCGCAGACCGGAGCAGATTTGGGTGACGAGGGATGCAAGGGGAAAAGTGTTGGAGGAATTCGTCGGAAAGCGGCAGCTCGGAGGGTTCGGGATTTTTCCGACAACCGCCGGAACGGTGCAGCAGGCAAAAGTGGGGTAACTGGGGTGGGGCACATTGCATACTGAGGCGGCTAGGCGTACTTTATACCGGGCGCTGGGAGAGCAAAACGGAAATTCCGAGTATGGTACGCTAAAATGGAAACCCTGGCTGAGGGAGAAAGGACAAGGTGATGATGCGCAGGCTTTGGTTTGCCGCTGTGGTGGTTCTACTCATGGCCGTTTCCTCGGCCGGAGCTGGGCCGCAGCCGTACCGGAGTTTCAAAGTCACAGTCTACATTCCCGTAGAGGTCGTCGAGCGCATGGCCCGCGATCCCGCTTGGCTGGAATCGAGCTGGAACAGTATCAGCAGCCGCTTGCACGTGGACAAAGTCTTCATTGAAACCTATCGCAGCGGTACGAGCGCCGATGACGCCACGATTGACCACGTGAAGCGCTTCTTCTCGTCGCACGGCGTGGTGGTGGCCGGGGGCATGGCGACGACGGGACCGGGCGGCTTTGGGCAGTTCCGCTCGCTCGACTATACCGACCCCAAGGACCGGGAGCTTGTGAAGCGCATGTCCGCGCTGACGGCGCGGCACTTCGATGAGATCATGCTCGACGACTTTTTCTTCATCAACACCAAGAGCGACTCCGATATCGCGGCCAAGGGCAAGCGCACTTGGGAGGAGTTCCGACTGCAGTTGATGGACGAGGTGTCCCGCGATCTGATTCTGAAGCCGGCGAAGGACGCCAATCCCAACGTGCACGTCATCATCAAATACCCCAACTGGTATCCCTCGTTCCAGGGATTGGGTTACGATCTCGAGCGCGAACCGCAAATATTCCCCGAGATCTGGGCTGGCGATGAAACGCGCGATCCAGAGATCACGGACCAACAACTGCAGCAGTATGAGAGCTACGAAATCTTCCGATACCTGGAAAACGTGGCGCCAGGACGCAATGGCGGCGGATGGGTGGATCCCTACGGCGTGCGCTACTTGGATCGCTATGCTGAGCAACTCTGGGACACGATTCTGGCCAAGGCGCGCGCCATCAACCTGTTTCAGTACTCGGACCTGGTGCGCCCGGCGGAAGCGGGTGAGCGCAGTGCGTGGCAGATGCTGCCCACCTCGTTCGATTTCTTTGAAATGATGCGCGAATGCTGCGGCATGCCTTTCAGCCCGGAGGCGAAGGATCCGCTGGTGGCCGATGTGGCTGCTTACGCCCTGCGCCAGGTGGACCGGGTGGCCGGCGAACTGGGTAAGCCGGTTGGCTTGAGCAGCTATCGGCCGTATCACTCAAGCGGCGAGGACTTTCTGTGCGATATGGTGGGGATGATCGGGATTCCGGTCGAGATGTACCCGGAATGGCCGCAGGCGAAGACTGTGCTGCTAACGGAGACGGCGAAGTACGATCCCGGCATCGTCTCGAAAATCGAGCAACACCTGCGCGCCGGAGATACCGTGGTCATCACCTCCGGCCTGCTCCGCGCGCTGGAAGACCAAGGTATGAACCAAATTACCGATATACGCCTTACCGGCCACGTCCTCATGGCCACCTCTTATGTGGCGGGCTTCTTCGGCTCGCCTCCCAGCTCCGAGCTGGCCGGCTTGCAGAATGCCATTCTCTTTCCCGAAGTCCATTTCTACACGAACCAGGATTGGGCGCTGGTGCACGGTCTGGCCGCCGGACGCGGTGTGCCGCTGCTGCTGGTGGATAGATATGGGGCGGGAACGCTTTACGTCTGGACCATGCCGGAGAACCTGAACGATCTGTATCGCTTGCCTGCCAGCGTGCTCGACGCCCTTCGCAGACAGCTCGATCCTGGATTGCCCGTGAGGCTGGAAGGCCCGGCGAAAGTGAGCCTGTTTACCTACGACAACGACACCTTTGTCGTTGAGTCTTACCTCGACCATCCCGTCGCGGTGCGCATCACCGGCAGCTTCGCTCAGATTCAGAACCTCATGACCGGAGTGACCTTGACCGGCGATCCCGCTCCCCCTGGATTCTTTCCCCCGCCTCCCTTAGGGACGGGTCAGGCGCCCCGCGTGTATGACTTTGACCTCCGGATCCAACCACACAGCTTCGTAGCCTTCCGTGGGCGGCGCTAAGCCGCCCCACGATTTCTCTAGAGGCCTCCAGCGGGGAAGCATAAATCCGTTTAGAAAAGGTTCCACTATCAGCGAGCCAATCCGGCGTCAAATGGGTCATAGTTTCCGTAGGTGGAGAAAATCTCATCAAGGAATGGAGTAGCGTCAACATTTCTATTCAGGCATCGTGATCCGCCAGCGAAAGTTATCCACCATCGGGCCGGAAGTATCTTGGGAAAACAGAAGCCGCAGACTTAGAAAACAAATCTGCGCCACCAAGCTCAATCCACGTCGGCTGGCGCGCCCACGCGGGTGGCGCATACATCCCGCCTGAGGGGATGTCTGCGGTTAAAGAAGGCGGCGCATCGGGGTGTGGAGCCATGTGGCGCAAGTCCCGTTCTCTGGACTTGCGGCTCTTGGATGTCAACAACGTCTTGGAAAGCCGCAGCCCGTCAGCTGACGGACTGCGCTACCTAAAGACGGCTCATCTGCACGTGCGCCTACCCCAGCCCGGCAGGTCGGGACAGGACCACCGCGTTCACCGCAAGCTTACCTCGGCCCCAGGCGGCTATACTACTAGCCCATGGAGTGGGCAGCGCGAATGGCCGCCAACCGCCGAACGTGGGGCATTTTGGGACTTCCCCCCTGGCGCCGGCGGCAGCTCGGAAACCCACACTTCCAAGGCTACGCTCGCGGCCAAGACAGCAAGTGCTGTGGTTACTGCAAGATAGCTGGCCGCCGGAGTACGGCACACTGTCCGGCCTGCCCCTTGGTCGGGTTCCAGTGAGAACAGTGAGACGGGTGAGACTGGTGAGAATTGTGAGAATGGCTATCTCCCTGGCCTGTGGCGCGCGCCTGCCCTCGCAGCAGCCGGAGTTAGCGCGAGGAAACCAAACTCGAGTTGCTTCATTGTCCAGCCGCAACGCCGGCTTCCGCCTCCTCCGGGATAATTTCGAAGGTCGCGTCGATCTTCGCGGTTTTCGAAATCATCGCGCCTACCGAGCAATACTTGGTTTCGGAAAGGTGGATAGCCTGCTTCACGGCTTCCGGGTCGATTCGCCCGCGCAGCCGGTGCTTGATCTCGACCCGGGTGAAGTAGGTGGGAGGCTCTGCGCGCTGCTCGGCGCGCACCTCGATTTCGTACCCGGTCACCTGTTGCCGCTTCTTGCGCAGAATACTGATGACATCGAAGGCCGTGCAGCCTCCCAGCGCCAGCAGTGCAAACTCAATGGGCTTGGGACCGGTATGACCCACAGCGTCGTCCATGACGACCGTATGACCCGAGCTTGATTCCGCCACGAATTGCCGGCCTGATCCCTGAATCGTTGTTAGTCGCAGCTTTCCTTCCAGCATTTCGCACCTCAGTTTTGAGTGAAGACTCAACTGATAAATGCAGTCTCGCGCCAAAGGTAACAAGAAATCTGTGGGGAGGAATCTCTTCGCGCCAAGTGCGGGTAGGCCGTAGCTCAGAACGGAGGAGTGCGCCGAGTTCGAGGAATGTCGGACGTTGTGTCAATATTAGGCCCAGCCTATTCAAAATACGGTGCTTAGAAATCGACCAAGGTCTGGAGATAAACGAAATGCTGGTTGTCTTCGCCGCGCGTCTTCTGCGCAAACTCGCCCGGCACGAACAGCGAGTAACCGGAAAGAATCGTCAAGTGCTTGTGGACGGGGAAGGCCAGCGTGAAATCCACTTCGTCGCCGACGTGAGTGCCTGAGTTCCCTGTGGGGTCAAAGCCCAGCACGGCGCCGCTGGCATTTTTCCAAGGGCCGCGGGCTGCAAGCAGGTAGAAGCGGTGGTAGTCGATGTCGAACTTCACATTCTTGACCGGCGCCACGGTAAACATGGGCCGGAAGTCCTGCATGTTCCGCCAGCCCATCAGATCGGCGTAGCCGTAATGCGGGTGATTGCTGGGAAACAGGTTGTAGAATTCCCCCGAACGTCCATCCTTGGGGTCGCGGTCGCCGGTGGCCACGTCGTATTCAAATCCCAGGCGAAGCTGATGGGTCTCCTCCAGCGTGCCGTAGAACATGCCTGCAAAGGCGCGGGCGCTGTGCGGGTCGAAGCCCCGATGGCCGAACTGATCGGCAAACTCCACGTCATAATCGACCGCCCTGCCGAGCTTGCCGTCGCTCCGCAAGCCCGCGGTCATGATTTCCGTCGCTTTGCGCCCTTCCGCAGGGATTTCCCCTGGCGTCCGCAGGCCATCGCGCAACAGAATCCCGTAAACGTCCAGATGTCGCGGCTGCTGGCGGAAGAACTGGTTGTAGATGCCGTAGAGGTACTGGTCGCGGTCGCCACGTCCGGTCTGGCGCCGATCAACGATCTTGGCGGCAAACCAATCGCTTCCCCAAGTCTTCGACGTGTATCCCATCTTGACCGCGTCAAAGGAGCGCCCGACGTTGTCCCAATTCCCCCGGCCTATCAAGCGGTCGCTCCCGTAAGCCATTTCCTGGCGCCCGGCACGCAGGCTGAGTCCAGGCTTCAAGAAGTCGCTCACCTGAAAATAGCCCTGATGCAGGTCAGTGAGATTGTCGTTGGAGTTGGTGGCGAGTTCCTGCCCCCACAGCCGCGAATCCTGAAACTGCAAGTAGGTTTCGATTTGGTCACTCAGCTTGGCCCGGATGTGGAAGCGCAGACGTTGTGCCACAAAGTCCGCGAGGTCGCTGATAGAAGAATTGAGGTCCGCGTTCTGCCGGACTTCGGCGCGGAAGCGCAGTTGCCCGCCGACTTCGATGCGTTCGGATTTGCCCTTCTCCGCCGAAACCTGGGGGATAGGGCTGGACGATGCCTGAAGCGAAGCAGCCGGCGAAGAGGGGTGATTCACCGGCAGACCCATCGCCTTGGGTGGCGCGGCAATGCCTCCCGCGGCGCCCGTCGAGGCAGACGCTACCTCAACTGCCGGGGGAGCGGCGCTCGGCACCATACGCGCCACCTGGGTCTTGAGCTCGTGGTTCTCCGTCTCCAGTTGCTCGACGCGGCGCTCGAGGGCCGCCAGACGCTCCTCCAGTGTCGAGCCGGGACTTTCGGCCCGCGCGGGCGCGACACCCAGCCCCACCACCAGACACACACCCACCCATCTAAGTCCAGCGCGCATGCTCAGCCTCCACTTCCCTACTGCTTGTAGCGTCCTTGATAGAACTCCAGAATCTTCTTCAACTCTTCGGGCTTCAATCCCGCCTTCCAGCGGTGATAGTCCTGCTTCAAGATCGGCCGCGTGACACCGGGTTGGAGGTGTTCGGCCTCCGGCAGGAACTCATTGTAGAAATGCTTGGCCACTTCATAGAAGCCGTGCCACTGGGTGAAGTCCGGCCCCATCATGGCTGTGCCCATGCGGGCGCGGCGCCCCTCGTGGTGCCAGAGTTCGTAGTAGGTCCATTCAATCTGGTCATCGAAAGGAGTCTTGGAGATTTTCCCGACGGCGTAGAACTCATCCATCACGCCCTTGGCCGGCTTGGCGAATTTCTCGTTGTAGAGGTCCACGGTCAGATCGTACTGCTTGTAGAAGTTCGCCACCCACCCTGCGGCATGGCAATTCGAGCAAACGTCTTTCATCGCCTCGCGCTTCTTTTCCCAGTTGTCCTGTCGGATGGAAATCGCGGGGCGCAGCGTCCAACTGATGCGCAGACCCACGTCGTGAGTGACGCGCTGGTTGGCTGTGGCGCTCATGTGGCAAGTCCCGCAGGTGGGGGCCGAGTAATAGTCCTTCCCCACCACCCACGACTTCGACTCCAGATTCATCTTGGCGATGTTGGCGCGAAACTGGATGCCATGTTTCGATTCGGTGTAGATCTCGATCTGTGGATGGTCAGGTCCCATGTGGCACTTGCCACAGTTTTCCGGCTGCCGCGCCTGTGCAGAGGAGAAAGCATGGCGGCCGTGGCAGGCGGCGCAGGTGCCTTTCGAGCCGTCGGGATTGACGCGGCCAATGCCGCTGTTCGGCCAAGTGGCAGGGGTAAACTTTCCCTCGCCCAGGTAGGCCACGGTGCTGCCGTGGCATTGCATGCATCCGTTGATGGCCGCCGGGCCGCCCTCGACGATCTCGCCCAGCACGTTATCGAGCGAGCCGATGAAGCGGGCCGCGTCGGCGTGATGGCTGGCCTCGAATTCTTTCATCTCCTGGACGTGGCAGCGGGCACAGTAGTTGGGCGTGACGATGACGGCGATCTTCTGCCCGTTGTGCTCGAAGGTGGCGGGGTCGCCGGGGTTCGCCTGGTGGCAGGAGAAGCAGTCCACGCCTTGGGCGGCATGGCGGCTGGCGCGCCACTGCTCGACAATCCCCGGCGTCGTGGACTCGTGGCACGCCAGGCATTCTTTGGCCTCGGCCGAAACCTGCGGAGCTTCCTGCGCTATCGCCCAGGGCGCCAGAGCAACAAGCAGCAAGGCCGCCATTAAGAGAACAGCTTTCAGAACGCGCATCGTTGTCCTCCAGCAGGGCAGAAACGTGGTATCCGCGCCGCATCGAGCGAAACCACCGTTGCCGCTAAGCTGAGCCGCAAGCGAGGCAACGTCTGGCGCCGGACGTGTCCCGAGTCCCCGGCGCGACGCACCACCGGCGTCTCGCCGCATTCTAATCCAGAGTAGCCCCGAACCGATGATCTTTATCACGCGCTCCGTAGTGGCAGGCTTGTCCCGCCAGGACTGTAGCGGCGGTCTAGGACCGCCGGAAACGTTCGCCCGCCGCGCGGGTGCCTCCTGCAACTTTTCGCTTGACAATCGCGGGAAGCTGTGCTATACTTATAGCCTAAGCTGGGACTGGGGAAGCAGGTGCTCAAACCAATGTATCCGAGGCTGGTATTCACAAATCATGCCGGGGCGGATGCAAGCGAAAGTTGAGCCCAAACTCACAAAACTAAAAGATAGTTTTTTGAGCCTCCCAAAGCTGCCATCTTACTGATAAAAAAGCACATGGCAGCTTTGGTAGTGCAAAAAAGCCCCCCAAGAACACGCGAAAAAGGGCCAGAAGACGCGAGTTTACGGCTTCAGAGCTTAACCTACCGAGATACGCGCAGCTACCCCTACAAACCGCGGCGATTGTCATGATCTGCTGGGAGGAAAGCTCAAGGTCCGCTGCCTAGACCCCGCCGAAGGGTTCGGTCGAGGGAATCCTCTGCAAGGCCTCCTGCTCGTCCTCGAAGATGGCGAAGACCCTCTGGAGGCGCGCCAGTTCCAGAACCGAGCGCGCGTTGCCGCGCAGGCCGAACAGGCCGAACCGCGTCTTGGTCTGCCGGGAAAGCTGCAATCCCTCCACCAGCGTCGCCATCCCCGAGCTATCGATGTAGCCGACCTCGCTCAGGTTCACCAGCACGCCGGCCGGCCCGGCGTGCATCTCCTGCAGGAGGGTCTCGCGCAAGCTCGGTGAGGAGTACAGGTCCACATCCCCGATGCAGTCAATAATGGTGGCGTTATCCGCGCTCCTGACCTGGACTTTCATCGCTCGTGGGCACCTTTCGCGAAAGGTACTTGACCATCTTCAGCCGATTTCCCCCGGAGAAACTCTCGTCGTAAGAGCTCGCGTCCATGAAGCACTTGATGAAAAACGTCCCCAGTCCACCCGGGCGAACATCCTCCAGGGCGCGCGGTTGATGGGTCTCGGGCTGAACCCGGGGCCCGGAATCTTCGAGGACAAATTCGAGGCGATCGGGACGCGTGTAAACCTCCAGGGCCAGCGTGGCGTCGAGACGATTGCCGTAGGTGTGCCGGATTACGTTGCTGGCTGCCTCGTCCACCGCCATGGCCAAGCCTTCAGCGTCCGACGCCGCGAAGCCCGCCTCTTGGGCGGAGTATGTTACCACAGCCCGAAGCATCTGGAGCAGCCGCGGGTCGCTGGAAATCACAATCCTCATGAGTTCAGAACCGACAGGCGCTTCGAAGGCCCGCGGACGCAGGCAGCGGTGGTGCTTCCCTTCCCAGCGGCGGCTCCCGCGCCCGGCCCCGATGGTACAGACCCGCGCCGGGGAAATCAATGCCTCGCTGCCACCGGCAGCCCATCCGCAGTTACGCGCCTTCTCCGGCTCGCGCGTCAATCCGCGTCAGAGGAGCGCCCCCGGGCAGGCGACGTCCTTTCCTACACCTGATCCTGCGTCTTGTAGTCGCACGCTTCCCGGCAGTCCACACAGTAGTACTGGCCGTCTTCCGTGAGGCGCACACCAAAGTCCGAGTGGCAGAGCGCGCAATACTTGTAGCAGGTGCAGCGCTCTTCCAACTGATCACAGACGACGCACTTGAATTCTTTCCAGGCCATCGGGTCACCGCCTCGCTTTCCCGCTGCGGGAGCTGGCTCGCTCCCGCGCCATTGTCGGCCAGCTACGGCGCAAAATCAACCCACCGATCGCCGCGCTCAGAATCACCAGACGTTCAGGTCACCTGCTCGCGTCGCCTTCGGAGATGGCTTTCAGATCCTTCGCCAGGATTGAAAACGGGCCCGACAGCGA
Organism: Terriglobia bacterium; assembly: GCA_050014795.1. Lineage (GTDB taxonomy): Bacteria > Acidobacteriota > Terriglobia > UBA7540 > UBA7540 > JALHUF01. Next base: position 21,998 of record JBEKCQ010000032.1, read on the forward strand.
TTGGTCACGGCGCGTGTTCGATCCCCCACTGACTGCCTGGTAGATGAGCTTCGTCGAGACACGATCGAAGATCTGCAAGGAGGCCTGGAACTTCGTCACGGGCACGCCAGTCATGGGCACGCCTTGCAGCGTCCCCATCCCTTGCGTGGCTTGAGTGAGGCCGATTTGTTGAGTAAATTCGATCTTGACAATCGCATCAGCCTGCGTGCATTCCGGCACAAGCTGCCAGGGGATTTTGCTGAGCATCTTCTTGGGCTTGCTCTCCGCATCGAGGAATTTCCTCACATCCAAGGCCTCGGCCGCCGACAACTTTCTCGTGTCAACACAGAAAGTCCGGGCCTTAAGAAACAGGTCCCGTTCCAGGATGTCGCCGATGGGTTTCTTCTCTTTCGCAACCAGTGGTAGCGCGAAGCAAAGAAGTAATGTCCAAGGCCAGTATCTCATCTTGCACCTCCCTTACCAGGAACCACTTTCCGCCAGAAGTCGGGCGCAGTCAAGGCTCATGCCCGGGGAGCCAAGCCACCCACTTGGACTGTCCGGATTCACACCCCAAGGCTGTGGTGGGAAACGATGCAACTCTCACTTGGTGTGACTTGTCGTTGGCTTGACCCTTTCGCGCCCGCTGTGTTAGCTTGGCAATTCTTGTTTGAAGCGTCTTTCTTGTCTGAGAGGGAGCGTTTGGCCACGTCAGAAGGGGTCGCGCTGAAGCGGACGGCGCTCCATGCCGTCCACAAGGCCGCAGGCGCGCGACTCGTGGAATTTGGCGGCTGGGAAATGCCGGTGGAATACACCGGCATCAGGGAAGAGCACCTCGCAGTCCGCACACGCGCGGGCCTGTTCGACGTCAGCCACATGGGCGAGATCGAAGTCCGGGGCCGCGAGGCGCTGGCGCTGCTCCAGCGGGTCACCTCGAACGACGCGGCGCGGCTCAAGGACCTCCAGGCTCAATATTCCGCCCTGATGTATCCCCCGGGCAGCGCGGTGGACGACTGCATCGTGCACCGCTTCGGCGAGAACCACTACCTCCTTTGCGTCAACGCCGCCAACACCGACAAGGACTTTGACTGGATCGTGCGGAACAATTCCTTTGACGCCGCGGTGCGCAACGTCTCCACCGCGTACACCCAGCTTGCCCTCCAGGGTCCACGGGCGGCGGAGATTCTGGCCCGCGTCACTGAGGCGGACTTGGCAGCCCTGCGCTACTACTGGTTCCGTCCAGCGAAGTGTTGCGGCGTGGAAGGGTTGTTGGCCCGCACCGGCTACACCGGTGAAGATGGATTCGAGTTCTATTTTGCGCCCGCCGAGTCCGAGCGCGTTTGGAGCCAATTGCTCGCGGCCGGCAAGCCAGAAGGTTTGATTCCGGTAGGCCTCGGCGCGCGCAACACGCTCCGGCTGGAAGCAGCTTATCCGCTCTACGGTCACGAACTCGACGAAGAAACCACGTTGCTCGAAGCTGGACTCGGCTGGATCTGCAAGTTGGACAAAGGCGAATTCATCGGCCGGGACGTACTCGTGAAGCAGCGCCAGGAAGGCACGCGGAAGAAGCTGGTGGGATTCGAAATGGCCGAGCGCGGCATAGCGCGCGATGGTTACAGCGTCTTGATCGAGGGCAAAGCGGTAGGCCGGGTCACCAGCGGTTCTTACGCCCCCTATCTCAAGAAGAGCATCGGCCTGGCCTATGTGCCGCCTGAACAGGCGGAGGTGGGGCGGGAAGTACAGATTGAGATTCGCGGCAAGGCAGTGACGGCGCGGCTGGTGCCGTTGCCCTTCTACAAGCGTCCGAAGTAGAGACGCCCCGCCGGGGCGTCTGGTTGACTAACAGACAGGAGTGACGATCCTCATGTACCCTCAAGAATTCCTCTACACCAAAGAACACGAATGGATCCGCGTGGACGAGAGCATCGGCACCATCGGCATTACCGAACATGCGCAGAAGGAGTTGGGAGACATCGTCTTCGTGGAACTCCCGAAGGTGGGCGATCACGTCGCCGCGCATGAATCCTTCGGCACGGTGGAATCGGTGAAGGCGGTTTCCGAGATGTATTCCCCGGTCACCGGCGAAGTCACGGCGGTGAACGCGAAGGCCCAGGCCAATCCCGAGATGCTCAATGCCGACCCCCACGGCGACGCGTGGCTGATCCGCGTGCAACTCTCGGACCGTTCCGAGATTGAAAGCCTCCTGGCCGCCGAGGACTACGAAGCGTACATCCAGGAGCAAAAGGCCCAGTAATGCGTTATCTCCCCAACTCCCCGGCCGAGCGCGCCGCCATGCTCGAGGCCACGGGGCATGCATCCATCGAAGAGCTATTCGCGCAAATCCCCGATGAACTGAAACTCCAAGGCCGCTTGAATCTCCCCGGGCCACTCTCGGAGCCTGAAATCCTGGAGTTCTTCCGTCAGGCGGCAAGCCAGAGCAGCCGCGACTACGTCTCGCTGCTAGGCGCAGGCGCCTACTCACACTTCCAGCCGGCAGCTATTGACGCGCTCCTCTCGCGCGGCGAGTTCTTCACGGCCTATACGCCCTACCAAGCCGAGATTGCTCAGGGCACCTTGCAGGCCATGTTCGAGTTTCAGACCTTGATGACCCAACTGACGGGCATGGAGGTCTCGAACGCCTCGCTCTACGACGGCTCGACCGCCACCACCGAGGCTTCCCTGATGGCGATGCGCATCACGCGGCGCGAGCGGGTGGTCGTGGCCCGCACCGTCCATCCCGAATACCGGCAGGTTCTCCAGACCTACGTTCGCCACCAAGGCGTGGGGGTCAACGAGGTTGGGTATTCTCCCTCGGGGCAGGTTGACCTCGGCCAGCTCAACGCGGCGCTCACCAGCGACACAGCCGCAGTCGTGGTGCAGTCACCGAATTTCTTTGGGGCAATCGAGCCCACGCGCGAAATCGCGGAACTCGCTCACCGGAACAACTCGCTGCTGATCGTCACCATTACCGAGCCGCTTTCGCTCGGTATCGTCAAGCCGCCGGCTGATGCGGACATCGTCTGCGGCGAGGCGCAGTCCTTCGGCGTGCCCATAGCGTTCGGCGGCCCCTACGTCGGCTTTCTGGCAACGCGGGAAAAGTTCTTGCGGCAGATGCCCGGCCGGCTGGTCGGCCAGACGCAGGATACGGAGGGCCGCCGCGGATTCGTCTTGACCCTCGCCACGCGTGAGCAACACATCCGGCGCGAGAAGGCAACGTCAAACATCTGCACCAATCAGTCCCTCTGCGCGCTCGCCGCGACGATCTACCTCTGCCTGCTCGGGAAGAAAGGCTTGAAGGCCCTGGCGGAGCACAACCTGGCCAAGGCTCATCACGCCGCCCAGCAACTCCGCGCGGTCCCGGGCGTGGCCACGCCGTTCGCCGCGCCCCATTTCGACGAATTCGTGGTGCGCATTCCTGGGAATGTCGAGGAACTGCTGGCGGCGTTGCGCGAAGAGAAGATCATCGGCGGTTTGAATCTGGGAAAATTCTATCCGGAGTTGGCAAATCACCTGTTGGTTTGCGTCACCGAGACCATCAGCAAGGCGGCGATTGACCTCATGGTAAAGGTCTATCGCCGCCACTGTGGCGGCGGTCTCTGACCGCCGCCGGGATTCGGCGCTCCGAGGGCGCCGTCGTAGACATGGAAAACCGCATCCGCCACGCGCGACCGCACATCACTCGCAACGAAGGCCTGATCTTCGAACAGAGTTCTCCCGGAAAATCCGGAGTTGACCTTCCGCCGCTCGACGTGCCTCCGGTGTCGCCCGCCGAGCTGCTGGGTAAGCAGTTTCAGCGCGCGGACCTCGAAGGTTTCCCCGAGGTCTCGGAGCTCGAAGTCATTCGCCACTTCACGCGGCTCTCCACGTGGAACTACGGTGTGGACACCGGCCTCTATCCGCTCGGTTCCTGCACGATGAAATACAACCCGCGCATCAACGAAGTCGTGGCGCGCCTGGAAGGCCTGGCGACGGACCATCCCTACACGCCCGAGACTTTGGCCCAGGGCTGCCTGAGAATCCTGCACGAGACCGCGCGCTGCCTGGCGGAGATCACCGGCATGGACGCCGTCTCGCTGCAACCCGCGGCGGGCGCCCAGGGCGAACTGACGGGTATCCTCCTGATTCGCGCCTGCCTCGCCGACCGCGGCAACCCGCGCCGGTACATTCTGGTTCCCGACTCAGCGCACGGCACCAACCCGGCTAGCGCCACCATCTCGGGCTACGACGTGAGAAACATCAAGTCCAATACGCGCGGCTGCATTGACCTGGCCGAGCTTGATCGCGCGATGACCGGAGAGGTCGCGGGGCTGATGCTGACCAATCCTAACACCCTGGGAATTTTTGAAGCGCAGATCCGGGAGATCTCAAATCTGGTCCACGCCAAGGGTGGCTTGGTTTACATGGATGGCGCGAACCTGAACGCGCTGGTGGGCGTGGCGCGACCGGCGGAATTCGGTGTGGACGTCATGCACCTGAACTTGCACAAGACCTTTTCCACGCCGCACGGCGGCGGCGGGCCGGGCTCCGGACCGGTCGCCGTCCGGCGCTTTCTCGAGCCTTATCTGCCCACACCCACCATCGAGCAGGCCGCTGGCGGAGCGTTCCGCTTGGACTATGACCGTCCGAAGAGCATCGGCCGCGTCCGCGCCTTCTACGGCAACTTCGGGATGATTGTGCGCGCGCTGGCCTACATCCTCGCCAACGGCCCGGAAGGACTACGGCAGACCACCGAAGACGCTGTCCTCAACGCCAACTACGTCATGTGCTGCCTGAAAGACCTTTATGAGCTTCCCTACGATCAACATTGTATGCACGAGTGCGTCTTCTCCGACCGCCGCCAAGCGGCGCGGGGCGTGCGCACCATGGACATCGCCAAGCGCCTCATCGATTACGGTTTCCATCCCTACACGACAGCTTTTCCGCTCATCGTCTCGGGCGCGCTGATGATCGAACCCACCGAGAGCGCCGGCAAAGCAGAGTTGGACGAGTTCATTGAGGCCCTGCGCTCTATCGCCCAGGAGATTGAAGAAGATCCGCAGTTCGTCCTCAAGGCCCCGTACTCGACGCGCGTGACTCGCCTCGACGAGGTCACCGCCGCCCGCAGACCCGTCTTGCGCTGGAAACCGAAGTGACTCCCCGTTGAGTTGTGGCCGATAGCAATTCAGGAATCTCGAGAGGTCTCAGCGCTCTTGGTGCCCTCGTGCCTTGGTGGTATAAGAGTGCCCATGACTACACAACGACGAGACTTCTTGAAATCCTCTGCTGCAATGCTAGCGATGGGGGCGGGATTGCCCATGAGCAAATCAACGAGCCCAGACACATCCAAAGACGAATTCGCCGCCTACCAGGAGGGACGCCGCAAAGAACTCTGGAGCTTATTGGGCGACCTGCCCTGGCAACACAGGCCCGGGCCGGCAAAGGTCGTCAAGAGGGAGAAGCACGACGGCTACACTCTCGAGCGTCTCGTTCTCGACCTGAATGGCGCCGAGCC
>JBEKCQ010000033.1:0-29212 GCA_050014795.1 Terriglobia bacterium
AGCCGGGAGAGCCCACGCCACATGACCGTATTACCCGGCGGAGGATCACCAGTGCGAGCAAGATAGCCGCCAAGTCTGGCCAGCTTTATGATGTAGAAGGACAGCGACCTGTTTACGGCGCGGTCTACGTGGCGATCCGGAACAAGATGATCAAGCAATTGGCGCTCGGTTTCTGAAAACACAGCGCCTGAGGGCATTCCCGAAACCGAACGGTTGAGCATGGTCATCCAGAAAAGTCTCCAACTCAGAATGCAGAAGACCGAGATCAGGTTCACCAGCCGATCCGCTGTCCGCAGCCGAGATTCCTCCGCCTTACAGCCAGACTTCAACATCTTGTGATAGGTTTCGATCTTCCAGCGCGAGGCATACCAGAGCAGTTTCTCGATGGCCTCCGTCCGAGAACTGACGGGTAGATCCGTGAGGAGTTTCCAATCGATCGGCTCCCGATCCTTTGGCGTCCCACGCTCTTGCGCGTAGATCGCCGTCAGCGTTAGTTCCGGATAGCGTTTCTGTTTTCCGATAGGAGGAAGGACCCGGATACGGCGGTATCGAATCTCCAAGATGGCTTCCGAGCCATTCCCCTGCTGGTCTCTCACCTTGATTCGATGCAAACCTTTTAATTGCACCTCGTTCATTTCCTGCGCGACCGTGTGCGTTCCATCTTCGGCCAGACGATCCACGCAGGTCCGTACCAGGAAGTGGGTTTCAGCTTCCTGCGCGGCGCAGAAGAGTTCATAGATGTCGCTTTCCCGATCCCCAATATGAACGCATCGCTCCGGCTCATTCAGGAGCGCGGTCGCCTGCTTCAGGTTCTCCAGCTAGCGGACGCTTTCCTTCTCTTCAATAGGAACCCGTGTCGGATTAATCTTCTTTTTGAGCGCGTTGCATCCCTTGAACTTCTTTCTCGTCCAGAACTTCACGGCCGCGATTCCGAGCGGCAGGCCCTCCGTCGTGACCACGAGGCTGGAATGCATCAGGAGGCCACACACGGTGTGTATTCGCAGGCGCCCGGCCTGGTCCTTGCCACTGTTGACCTTATTGGTAGCTCCTATCGATAGGGGATCTTCTCTCTGAAAGGAGAATTCTGTCGTGTCGTGGAGTACCAGAACCCATCCCTCCGTCACCCGGAAACGATCCCGCGTCGCCTGGAAATGGCCAGCGAGAATCTCCTGCTCGCTGACTCTCTCATTGGAGAAGAATCGGTAAGCGGCCTTGGTGCTGGCCCAGTCCTGGCAGGCCATGGGGATCGTTTCGCCGATTCCCTCGGAGAGCCGTTCCAGCAAGGTCCTGAACCTCTTTCCCAGACGCACGTCCGCAAATCTACATTCCGCCAGTTCATCGTCAAGCCAGGATGTCATTAAACGCCCCTCCACAATTGTGCCTTGATCCGGTGCGAGTCCTAATGTAATACTACATTAGGATATCACTATGAAAAAGACAATTCAACTCGAGTGGCCGATTCTTCCGGGAAGTATCTCCACAGCAAGAAGCCGCTGCGGAAAAGCCCCTTGCGCGTGCAAGCTCAGGTCGCCCCGCCTGCACGGCATCTACTATCGCTGGACAGGGTTTATCGGAGGAAAAAGAACAACCAAGACCGTCAGTAAGGAAGTGGCTGAGGAATGCCTGCGGAGCATCCGCAATTTCCGCAGACTGCAGAGAGACATTGAGACTCTTCTACGGGAAGCTCTCGCCAACGCGCCGTGGACATCCCCCTCCACGCCGCCAACGAAGTCGAAGCGGTCATGAACCAGAAAGCCAAACTTGTGGGTAATTGAAAGGTTCACCGGGCGCTTACGGCACTGGCACCCCGACACATGATCATCTTGCGAAGCCTGATGCAACGCGGAAGTGCGCCGACGAAGCACCGGATTGAATCCATGGAAGCACAATCATGACCGGCCGACCCGAAGTCTGAGGATTGGACTTCTCAAAAGGTGGGCGCGAGTTGCGGGGTAACTGATGAAGGCCAAGTGCTAGATCCCCGAATCCGCGGGGTGCACCTCGCCCCAAGATGTCCGTCATGCTGCGGGAGCAGAGTCGTCTTTGAAGGATTGGGACATGACTTTGAGGAATCGGCCCACGTCCCGGCCGGTCGGCATTGAGGGTTGAGCCCCCATTCGAGTCACGGACAGCGCAGCCACAGCCGAGGCGAACCGCGCGGCGGCCAGGAGACCCTGGCCTCGCATCAAAGCCACAGCCATTCCGCCATTGAATGCATCACCCGCGGCTGTCGAGTCAACGGCTTTGACCTCGAATGCCGGTAGGGAGTCTTCGACTGCGCTCGCCGCCACGTATGCGCCTTGGCTGCCCATTTTGATGATGACATTGCAGGCGCCCCGACGGACGAGGCTGCGAGCGAATTCCGGCGCAGTGGCCGGATTAAGTTCATCGCTCGGGACCCCACAGAGAATGGCGGTCTCCGTTTCATTCGGAGTCAGGAAGGTGACCTGGCGCAGCAGTCTGGTCGTGAGTTCACGTGCTGGCGCCGGGTCCAGCATCAACGGGACATCGAAACGACGGGCGAGGGCGGCCAGGCATTCGACGGTTTCCAGCGGAATTTCCAGCTGGGTGAGGATCATCCCCGCAGACCTCAAGAGCGTTCCAGCCTTTTCCAGGTCCTTCGGCAATAGCTTGCCATTGGCTCCAGGGATTACCACGATGCTGTTTTGACCCTGCCCGTCCCTGGAAATCACCGCGATACCGGAAGATGTCTTCCTGGCGACGCTTACTGCATTGATGTTCACTCCCGCAGTCGCTAATCCCTGCTGAAGGCGTTGGCCAAATTCGTCGTCACCCACTTTTGCGACCATGCTTACGGGATATCCAAGCCTTGCAATGGCGACCGCTTGATTCGCGCCTTTGCCGCCGTGGAATATCTCGAATCGGCTTCCCAACATGGTTTCTCCGGGCCGAGGAATACGTTCCACGGAGCAAACCAGGTCCAGATTGACGCTGCCAACGACGACAATTCGCTTGCGCATCGTGCCCCCTAGAAACTCCAGATTGGAGCTACTGCGACAGCGGCCAGGCCGAGTACGAAAAAGAGAAACATGAGGGCCAGCAAACGGCGAACTGAAGGAGGCGCACCCGCAAACTCGCGCCAGACGAAGACACCCCAGACAGCGGATATCATCGTGGCGCCCTGGCCGAGGGCGTAGGAAGTGGCCGGGCCCACCATCTGCGCATAGGAGGCCACGAAATTGGAGATCGTACCAATGCCCCAGATCATGCCTCCCAGAATGCCCCAGAGGTGAAATCTTCCTGCGCCCTGGAAGTATTCGCCGAAGGTCACCGGCGGACCTGCCACGGGCCGGCGCATGAAGATGTAGTTCAACGGAAACGTGGATACCAGCACGCCCGCCGCGAAGACGAGTGCCACCGTGTACGGTCCCAGGTGGTTTTCACCGGTGAGGGCTTTGGCCACGAAGGGGTAGAACAACCCCATACCGACGCCGCAGAGCAGGCTCAGCATGATGCCCTTAGTACTCACTTGCAGGTCACGGGAGATCTTCTGGTAGGCGAACGCGTCCAGCACAATCGCTACGCAAACTAGCGCGATTCCTCCGAACAGCAGCACCGGATTCCCCCTGGGTGTGATGATGTAGTTGAGGATTGAACCGATGACCAATGCCAACCCGATGCCGATGGGGAAGGCCACGGCTAGGCCTGCGATTGCAATGGCCGCCACAAGGAGAATGTTGGCGATGTTGAACACGATCCCGCCTACGAACGCCAGCAGCAGGTGGCGGCCATCCGCCGCAGTGAGGTTCAATATGAAACTGTCAGGGCTCGCGGGATCCACGCGGCCGAGTGTGAACCCCATCAGGAGCGAAATCAGCAAAATGCCCCACACGTAATCCCAGTAGAAAAGCTCGAACCGCCAACCCTTGCAGAGCTTCTGGGTGTTCGCCCAGCTTCCCCAGCAGAGCATGCTGAGGATCATCATCGCGAGCGCTGCCAGGTATACTTCGGGAATGAACATAGATGGAACCGCCTTCCGAGCGATCAGCTGCGCCTACTTGCGGTACACGATCAAGTCCTCGAGATTAATCCAGGCATCCTTGGAACCTGGGTAAGGTTGGCCGTTCACGACGATGCGAACGGTGTGAGTGCCGGGCTGCAGGTCGAACTTACCCCAGAGACCTTCGTTGTAGCGATCGTCGTCATTGTACGCATCCACCTTCGTGACCCGCTTCCCGTCCAGATAAATGTCAGCATATCCCCCGTCATTCCCCAAGGCGCCCACCACAACTGCTCCGGTTCCCTCAAAAGAGACGGAGGCCTGTGCGCCAGCGCTTCGAGACCGCTGCGAAATCCTGTGATAGCCATCTTCCCTGCCTACCTGCTCCCAAGGCCCCTGGAAATTCCAGCGCCGATCGTCGAATCTCACTCGCTCGATGACCTTGCCGGCCCAGAACTGCTCGAGTTTCGCCTTGCGGGCTTTCTGCAGCGGGATGACGACACGACCTTCTTCAATCCTCCCACCCTCGTTTTCGACGGTACGTTTCACGCGCTCCATTGTGCTCGCGACGATCGAGTTGAAGGAGTAGTTTGTGAACGAGAAGTTCTTGTCGGCGATGTCGGGCAGGTGTTTGACCCACTTCGCGGGGATGGCTTTGAAACCGCACATGGTTCCCAACACGCCGCCCGCGGTTCCAGGGTTGCAGTCGCTGTCCTGGCCGGCACGCATAGTAATCTCAAGGGTCTTGTCAAAACCGCCGCCCCCGTAGAGCAGCCCCATCGTGACGTAGGCCCCATTAAGCACGGCACTGATATTGAAAGGCTTCAATGCGCCTTCCGGACAGGCATCATCTCGGTCCCACTTCTCGTTGATAAGCTGCCAGGTCGTCTTCCAGTCGGGGTTGTGCGCCGACCAGGTCAGAACATCGTGCACCATTTGCGCATAGCGACTGCCGGACGGAATGGAGCCCAATCCCGCTTCTACCACCCGGCGCGGATCGCTCTCGAAAAACGCCGCTGCGTACATACCACTTACAAACATTCCGGCATAAACCCCGTCGCCGTACGCGATCACATGGCCGAACCGATCAGAGTACTTCTGCGCGGCGCGAGGCATGCCCGGGCACATCAAGCCGATGAAGTCGGCTTCAAACTGAGTTCCGATTTCGTTCGTGTGGAAGTTGTAGTCCGGGTGTCCGCTGAGCGGCGCGCTCACACCCCGAAGCAGCAGCCGGCGGGCGCGGAGATTGGCGTGCCAAAGGCGGTAATGCGAATTCCTGTGAGCTTCGCCGAATTGTTCAGTGGTTGCGCCAAGTCCTAACCGGTCCATAACTCCGGCAAACGTCATCTGGACGTAGAGATCGTCCTGGTCAAGTGCTCCCGCGAGTTCCTCGGGCTTCCAATCGCGAGGGTCTTCATTGATTTTCTGGCGATATCTGAATTCAGTGGGGGCCCCATAGGTGACGCCCACCATCTTTCCCGCCCAACCGCCGCGGATTCTGTCGAGAAGAGTTTGCTGCGACAGGGTCAACGTACGGCCAGAAGCACTCATGACCATGATCAGACTGAGGAGAGCCGATGTCCAAACGCCACGACGCAGCATTGTGGGCCTCTACCTCTTCAGGGGCTGTCACTCTGCGTCCATGACGCAGCGAAATCCCAGCGCGCCCGCGCGGTCCATGCTGGGAGCCATCATCAGGAGTTTTCCGTGTTGGTCCAGCCTGTACGCTTGCGGGAAATACCAGATCGAGCCCTGCGGTTGGTAGTAGCTTCCCCCGCGCAGAATGCCTGCTCGGGTATGGGCATCGACGAACTCCTCCGTCCATTGCCATACATTGCCGACGAGGTCCATGACACCGAACGGACTTGCGCCCCGAGAGTGCGCATCCACGGGATCCGGTCCCCGCATCGTGCGGGTCTTGTCCGGCGTGGGAACAGCACCGTCGTCCCACGTATTGCCCCATGGGTAAAGCCGCCCATCCGTCCCTTGCGCGGCATACTGCCATTCCCACTCGTGGGGGAGTCGCTTTCCTGCCCAGGCTGCGTAGGCTCGCGCATCCTCCAGCGAAACCCACGTGACAGGTTTGTTGTCCCATCCCTTCGGGCAAACACCGTTCTGCCAGTCACGCAAGAAGTTCAGATCGTCCTGCGGCCTGTAGTGAGTGGAATCCAAGAACGTCTTGAACTGAGCATTTGTGACGGGGTACGTGTCGATCCAGAACGAATTGATGTGTATCCGGTGGTCGTGGAAGCGCCGAGGGGAGTTCTCCCACGCATATTGCACATCCACACCGGTATCGTTGGAGCCTTCAATTTCGATGCCTTGGACTCGAAAATCAAAATCTCCCGCGGGGATCTTCACCATATCGGCGGGGACACCGGAGGGAGGCTTGCTGGGCGCGATCGCCACGATCTGTTGGGGGAGCGGTTTCCATTCATGTGAATAGCTGGCCAGCGCGGTTGCCGTCATCTCCTTCATCTTCGTCATCAAGTTTTGAATTGCGGCTTCGGGATCCGAAGGCGTGGCGAGTAAGGCTCCATAACCGTGCGCCTCAAGATCAAAGCTCAGCACGGTCTTTCCGTCCCGCGCGCGTCCGGGCTTCAGTTCGACTCCACGATAAAGATCGAAATAACGCATGCCATCCTGGGAGGGCAGTTCGATCTGAGGTCCGCTTAGGTCATACTCGTCCCGATTCACAATCGTCCAAACCGTCTGCGAACCCAAGGGCCACCGGCTGGCAAAGACCCCGTAACTCGAGGTTGGGGCGTGTGGTTCCCAGCCTGGGCTCACCAGAAATGGAGCAACTGCGCGTTCGATGGTCGCCACGCGGCGAACCGCCTCGGCATCTCGCGGAGTAATACCGTTCCAGATTCCCCAAATGTTTTCCCAGCTCTCCCAGCCCACGCCGTTGAAGAAGGCGAACTGCAAGTTGTCAGTCTTATCGCGTTTCCAGCGGTCCGAGATGTTCACCATATGCCGCGGTTCGAGCCATTTGTATTTGTCGACCATCGGCACAAAGGGATACTGGTACTGTCCCCAAGTCATGAGATTCCACGCCAGCGCTTCGTCCGCCGGGCCGCCCTCGGGCTCGAACACCAGAGGATGACCGATCTTCTCAGCGGCCTCGATGAAGGCAAGGGGAACGCCGTCTTGAGTGTCGCCATTGATCCCATCCGCTCCGATTTCAGCCATCAATTTGCCAATGGCTTCGGGCCAGGACATCCCGGGATCGCGGGTTCCCTGATCCCACATCATCATAGGGAACAACACACGAACACCGCGCCGATGGAAGTCGGAAATCATCTGCCGGACTCCCTCCACACCACCCGGCATGGAGCGGATCATGTCGTGTTGGTTGCGGTCATCGATGCCCATATTCGGATAGGTGGGCCAGAGGAGTACGGCATCGATTCCGCCGTAGCGCTTTTCGAGATCGTCCAGATAACGGTCAACCGTATATCGGTGCGCGACTGGATCATAGAAATACCGGTCGTGGACCATCATTTGCGGCTGCATGAAGCTCGACTGGGTCCACCGGAGCGCGGGCAGATCATATCGCGAGCCGCTGTAGCCGATGCGAATGCGACGCTCGTTCCGCCAGTGCGTGATATCGGCGAGCCATGTTTCGTGTTCACTCTGAGTGCAGGGTTTAGACCCGCCCTCCCAAGCGCCTTTCATAACCAGACAGTCAGGCGTAGGAATCTGCTGTCCTTGGGGACGGTACCTGCTGTCCTGTGAAACCAGAGGCAGGGAGAGGATGAGCACGAAAGCTGACAGGGCAAACGGTTTTAGGGCTTTGGGCATAGGAACTCCAACCTATCGAACGTTACGAACACGCGACGAATGAAGAAGCGTTTCGAATGGCCTAGCACCTTGGCCAGTGAAAAGGAAGCCCGGACTTGTTGCCAAATCCGGGCTTTCACATCCGCGATCTCCGGCCGGGCTAGGCGCTGACCGCTCCGGCGCGAATGGTCTAGAAAGTGAATTTCAGCGCGAACTGGGTATGACGACCGTTGCGACCGCTCGTGATGCGGCCGAAGGTTGTCCCCTCGGGATTGGTACCCCGGTCATCCCAGGTGCTCACGCCGGACCATTGCGGGTGGTTGAAGGCATTGAACATTTCCCAGCGGAAGTCGAGCGTATAGCCTTCCTTGATCCGGAAGTTCTTCTTCAGGGAGATGTCCCAGTTGTTGACGCCGGGCATGCGGATGATGTTGCGGCCTGCGGTGCCCCGGTAGGCGGCGAAGTCCCAGGGAACACCGTCGATGATTCGGGTCTCCGTGGGCGGATTCGCGAAGCAACTGGTATCAAAGTAGCGGTAAAAGGTTCGCTTCCCCCCAGAGAGATTGCCGTCACACGTGCGGGTGGGCACATCCCCCATATAATCATGGGAGGTGTTGTCGCCGTTCCAAATGGTGGCGGGGAAGCCGGATTCAAAAGTGGCTACAAAGTTCGGTTGCCAGCCGTAGGCGAGTTCACGAGCCACGCCCCGGAGGTGCTTGCCGAAGGGGAGTTCGTAGGTTACGACCGCGACCAGTCGGTGCGTGTGGTCCGCATCGGACAGGCCGTGCGACCAGTTGCGATGCCATTGGCCACCTAGGGCCGACGTATTGCCATAGCCATTGTTGTGGAAGAACTCGTCGGTCTGTTTCGACCAGGTATGGTGGACCAGAGCGCTAAGGCCGTTCGACCACTGCTTTTCGAACTTGGTCACCAAGGCGTGGTAGTCATTCATGCCGCCGTGATGGACGGCGAGGACGCTGTCGAAGCGATCGGCATAAGCGCCACCATCCAACAGGGAGTTGGGGCGGGCGGCATGGAAATCGTCGCCGGTCAGGTAGATACCCTCGGGGGGATTGTTGATGTCATCCGCGATAGTCAGCTTGGTAGCCCGCGAGCCCACATAACCCAGCGAGACCATCATGTCCTTCCCTAACTTCCGCTGCACGTCCAGGCTCCAGCGCTGGTAATAGGGAGTGATGGGAGTGTCCTTGTCGATGGTCTGCAACCCCTGCCAGGGGTAGAGATATCCCGCCTTGTCACCGAGGGGGTAGGGCCAGTCACCTTTCGGCACATCCTTGGCAGGCGGAAAGCTGTTGTCCAAGGTGAAGTATACGAGGTTGGGATCGCCGAGCAAATCCGCCGCATAGGTGCTATTGTTGTACTCCTCGCCGCCATAGGCCGGGCAGTTCCAGAACATCTGGTCGAGGTACTTGTACCCACCGGTGTCGTAGAAGACTCCGTATCCGCCCCGAACTACCCAGTTGTCGGTCGCGCGATATGCGAAGCCAAAGCGCGGCAGGAAATTGTTCTTGTCAGCGGGATAGGGGTGCTTCTTGGTATCTGGCGTCGTCCCGGGCATGACCATTCGCCACCCTGGGTAGCTGAAGTCCATCACGCCCCAGAAGCTGTTCGCGGAATAGGCAGGAATGGGCAGTTCGTACCGGATTCCGAGAGTGAGCGTCAACTTGCGGCTCGCCTGCCAAGTGTCGTTGAAATAGCCCGCCCACTCCGGGATGCGGAACCACAGGCTGTTGTCGCCACCGATGTTGTGGGTGCGCTGTCTCTGCCAAGTGACGGCGCCGGTCAGGAACTCAGCCAAGTAGTTCCACCCCGAGCCGTCGGCAACGCTAGGCCCTTGTCCGGTGAAACCTCCCCAGAAGCCCACATTGCGGATAATGTCGTTGTCCCGTTCATCTTTGCGATAGTAGTAGAAACCCATCTTGAAGGTGTGGGACCTGTATACCTTCACGGCGTTGTCTGAGAGCTGCCAGATGGGAATGGCCTGATACCAGTATTCCCCCGGTCCCAGGCCCAAGCTTCCGAAAGGATCCCCAAATCCCACGCTAAAAATCCCGTCATCACTCACTTCCAACTGGCTCTTGTCGAAGTCCGTCATCCCCCCGCTTGGGAGCGAGACGTTTTGCAGGAGGTTGCGGTACCAGGAAACCTTCATGAACTTATTGATGGCCTTGGGGTCTTCGCTCATGTTCTTCCCCTTGAAATAGGAGAAGATAAATTCGTTGGTGAACGTCGGGCTGAAGGAGCGGAGCCAGTGTGCATTGAAGGTGTGGGTCTTGTGAACCGGGCCGCTACCGAGCGTCAGCTCGGGAATCACACCATCGGCATAGAGCATCTGCCCCCAGTCGCGAGAGTACTTGAAGAAGATGCGGTCCTTTTCCGAGATGTTATAGTCAAACCGCAAGCTAATGTTGTCATTGTTAATGCCGGTTGTCGCCTTACCTGTATAGTTGTTGATGTCCTCGGGAAAGTAGGGCGACTGCCAGTTGGGCGGGGGGAAGTGGGAAATGTACTCGGCAGCTTTGGAATTGATATCGGTGATCACATTGTTGGTGTAGGGCTGCCGGAGCTGAGTTGTAGGATCAAAGGAGAAAGGATTGTAGATCACGTAGCGCGGATCGTCGGGGAACTGCTCCAACCATTCGCCGAAGTCGCCGTTCCGCTCCCTGGTGGTGGGAACGTAGCCGTAGTAGGTTTCGCGGCCCCGCCGGCGCAGGCGCTCAAAGCTGTTGAAGAAGAACGCCTTGTTCCTGCCATCAAAAACTTTAGGGATATAGACGGGCCCGCCCACCGTGTAGCCCCATTGGTCCTGGTGCCAAGCGTCACGGCCACGCGTCGGATCCTCGAAAATGGCGTAAGGGTCGCGCGCGTTCAGCCCGTTCACCTGACGATAGTCGTATACCGTGCCGTGCAGCTTGTTGGTCCCGGACTTCGTGGTCAGGCTGAGTTGGCCCACGTCGCGGCCGTATTCCGCCGAGAAGTTCACGATCTCAGTTTTGACTTCTTGGATGGCGTCGACGTTCACGTTGGTGAGGGGGCCGAGGACCCAGTTGTCGTTGTTCATGAACCCGTCGACGTAGTACCCCACGCTGTACTCAGATCCGCCCAGGTTCAAAACCTTGCCGCCGGGCATGGTGGGGCTGGCCAGTCCCCAGTCCTGCCGGGCCGTGTCGCCGCTCCCGCTGTTGAATAAGGGGGAGAGCACCGCATAGTTCAGGAAGGAGCGACCCTCGACGGGCATGTCTCGAACCAACCGATTATCAAGGATCTGGCTGAGGCTGGCATCGTCGGTCTGGATGAGCGGGGCAGCCGCGCTGACGGTGACCTCCTGCGAGACGCCACCTACTTCCAGGCTCATGTTGAGACGAAGGATGGTCCCGTTCTCAACGGGGGCGACTTCCGAGATCGATTTCTTGAAGCCCTCCTTGGTCACCTCAACCTGGTAATGACCAGCCATGAGATTCGGAAACACATACTCGCCAGTTGGGTTCGTCGTGGCTTTCCAGGTGATGCCGGTATCAACGTTCCTCAGAACCACTTGGGCTGCCGGGACCACGGCGTTCTGGGCGTCCATCACGGTTCCCAGGATAGTGCTCGAGATGGTAGTCTGAGCCAGCAACCCGAGAGCACTTGATGCCAAAATCAGCGCAAATAGCAGAAATGTTCTCTTAGGCCTTTCCATTTGAACCTCCTGTCTTGATTTCGTTCCGCCCCAACCGGCGACACTTGGAATCCGACGGAGTATCACAACGCCATACAGGCACGGTCGTGATTATCTTGGCTCTCCACCTAATCAAATGAACCCGACCGTCCGGCCAGCCAACGTCCCTAAATACCACAAAGGGCACAGGACAAGGGTCATGCGGTCTGTCGGCCATAGGACACACGGGACATTCGGCAGAAGGGAGGAAAAGTCTCCCTTGCCGTCCCCCGGCTTGGAAGCATGGCCAGCCTCGCGATAGACAAGCTCAGCAGAGACGTGACTCAGCATTCCTGAAACGTTTCAAATCGTCGCGAAAATAATCCCTCTAACGGGGCTTGTCAAGCAGAAATTTCGGGTGCGCCTAGCGGCCTCCGAACCACGCGAAGGGGGCAGGCCGGTAGCGCGACACGAGAATCGATACTGGAAAACCGTCAACAGGCGTACTAGTATGCCTACCATGTCTAAGCAGCGGTACTGGGCCAGCCCGCCTGGAACCGAGATCAGCCTTGAAGCTCTGGGTAGCGCATGAAACGCGTCCGACTCCTGCTCGGCTTATTGATGCTCGCAGCGGGGCTGCTTTCCCCCAGTAGCATGCCCGGAATACGCGAGCGAGCACAAGAATCGGATGTTAGGAGTCTTTCCAGGGCAGCGGCTGAGGCGAAAGCAGCGGGGGAATTCGAGAAGGCGCTGGAACTCTATCGCTTGGCACTAGCGCAAAACCCGGCATGGTCGGAAGGCTGGGAGAGTCTCGGGATTTTGCTGGCAGATCGCAAGGAGTACGTTCGGGCCCGAGCGGCCTTTGAGAACCTGGTAAAGCTCCAGCCGAAGAGCGGCGATGCGTGGACACTATTGGGTCTGTGCGAGTTTCGCATGGGCCAGTATGACTTGGCCGTCGGCCATTTGGAGGAAGCTAGAACCTTCGAAATCGTGGATAAGACGCTGCTGCGGCTACTCTATTACTACAGCGCTGCAGTCATGATATTGCACGGGGACTTTGATACTGCCCAGATCCGTCTCTTGCTCCTTGCCCGGGAAGGTGTCGCAAGTGACGAGCTGATGGAAGCTTACGGGCTCGCGGCACTGCGTGTCGCCTCGCTGCCGGGCCAGGAGCCGCCGGGATTACGGACGGTGGTGCTCGAAGTGGGCCGCCTAGTGGCAAACACTCGCCACCTGAGCGTGACGGAAGCCACGGCGGGATTTGAGAGGCTGATCGCCAAATACCCCAGCCAACCTGGCCTACGTTACGCCTATGGAGAGTACCTGGCCTCCCACGCTTTGTATGCGGAAGCCTGCGAAGCGTTCAGGCAGGAAGTGAATAACTCACCACAGGATGCAATGGCCCGCCTGCAAATCGCTACCATACAGTCCCAGCGGCGCAACCGCCCCACCGAAGCTCTGCCCCTGGCGGAGGAAGCCGTAAAACTGGCACCCCAACTTTTTGCCAGCCACTTTGTCCTGGGAAGAATTCTTCTGAAGCTGGGGGAAACAGATCGAGCGGTCAAGGAGCTTGAAACCGCCACCAGGCAGGCTCCTCGCAGCGTGATGGTTCACACCACGCTCCTGAATGCATACAACAAGGCCAACCGCAAGGATGACGCAGCCCGAGAACAGGAAATCCTGAAGCGGCTGCAACGGTTCGAAGCTTCACTGAAGGGTCAAGGGAGCGATGCCGTTTCGGAGACCGGCCCGCCAGCCAGCAAACAGGCACGCGATCTGGATGTCCAGTGAGCCCATGGGAAGCCAAGGCGAGCGTGGGAATCATAATTACTGCACTCACGGCTCCGAGATGCGGTAGAATCTCAGGATTCCTGAATCGTTTCAGGATGTAAGCTCTTTTCGGAAGGCTCTCAGTCCACTTGGAGAGGCGCAGATCAGCCCATACTGATGGCCACGATCAAAGAAGTCGCTCAGGAAGCGAGAGTATCAATAGGGACAGTCTCCAACGTCATAACCGGGAGCGTTCCTGTCAGCCCCAAAAGGCACAAACGTGTTCTGGCCGCGATTCGCAAGCTCGGCTACCACCCGGATCACGTTGCGCGCAGCCTGAAGTTGCGGCGCACGAAGATGCTGGGCATGGTTATCTCCGACATCACCAATCCCTTCTTCTCCCAGATGGTCCGGGGCGCGGAAGACGCCGCTCTTGAGCGCAGCTATTTGATTCTGACCTTCAATACGGATGACCGGGTTGATCGCGAGAAACAAGTCCTTTCAGTATTGAGGTCAAGGCGTGTGGATGGCATTCTCCTGGTGGTTGCCCCCGGCGTAGAGTGCCCCACTCACATCGCGGAGACGCTCAGAAGAGGGACTCCCGTCGTTTGTTTGGACCGCGTGCCTCCGGGGATCAAGGTGGACTCCATATCGGTTGATAACGCGGCGGCATCGCGCGAGTGTGTTCGGCATCTGCTTGCACTGGGTCACACAAGAATCGGCATTATCACCGGGTCGCTGGTGCTCCAGACTGCCCAGCAGCGACTCCAGGGATACAAGGAAGCGCTCGCTGAGGCTCGCGTCACCGTCAGGCCGGAATGGATCCGGGAAGGTGACTTCCACACTGAGAGCGGCTATCGCAGGGGGCGTGAGCTTCTCATGGCCAGGGACCGACCCACGGCGTTGTTCATCTCCAACAACCTGATGGCCATCGGAGTTCTGAGAGCCCTGGGCGAGGTTGGCCTGAGCTGCCCCCACGATGTCGCACTCGCCACCTTCGATGATCTGCCGCTTACCGAGGTCTTCAAGCCCCACTTGACGGCTGTGGCCCAGCCTGCTTATGCCATTGGCTATAAAGGCGCACAGATCCTTATTCAGAGGATAGAAGCTGATGGGATGGATGGCCTGCCCGTTGCTATTCGCTTCCCGACCGAACTCAAAATCAGGGAGTCCACGGTGGGATACAAGTTCCGCCACAATCGCTCAGGGTCGCGTTCCAGCCGAAATGAGACCCTCATCAACTGAGGCGGGCTTAGCAGCACCTTCTAGACACGCCGTCCTCGAATATGGGAGGTGTCTTGCCATGCCAGTGCGCGATTTGCCGGGCAGGAGAGAGTCGAGGATTTGAGAGGCGCGGAGTTCAGGAGGTACTGACCGCTGTCCTTCGCCAAAACCTCATCCGTACTGATTTGGATCGAGGGCTCACCTCGAAAGTCTGCTTGTGTCCGCAGAATCTCGTTTCACCGGAAACTTCGGCATTAGAAAAAGCTCGGACTGCTGGAGTACGAACCTGCGAATTCAAAACTGCCTGAAGCCTCAACGGCAACGCCTCCACCCTCTACGCACACCGGTGCGGAGTTTTCAGGGTCCAGTTTCGCTTTCTCGTGTCAATGTTACGAAATCAGAGGAGGGTCGCGGTCGCGGTATGCTGCGCGCCGTTGGTATCGGTGATGGAGGCCACCGACTTGTGGAACCTGAACTACATGCCCTAGCTCTGGCGGCTCAACCGCCCGCGGCCAAGGTGCGTCTTTGCTCAACGACATATGAGTCCGGGTGCGCTCATAGTAATCGAAATAACTCTTCAGAATGTTTCGCAGGTGCCTCTCTCCGAGAATGATCACATGGTCCAAACACTCCCGTCGAATCGAGCCCACAAGCCCTTCAGCGAAAGCATTTTGCCAAGGACTTTGGGGTGCGATCATTACCTCGTTAATGCCCATGCCTCTCAAGCGATCACGCAAGTACTGCCCATAGATCTTGTCCCGGTCTCGGAGAAGATAACGGGGTACGGCGTCCTCGGGAAATGCTTTCACGATCTGCTGGGCGGTCCAGCCGGCCGTCGGATTCTCCGTCACGTTAAAATGCACCACGCGCCTGCGATGGTGAGCCAGCACCACCAACACGAACAAGACCCGAAACCGGGCGGTGGGCACGGTAAAGAAATCTATCGAGACCAGTTCTTTTACATGATTTTCCAGAAAAGCCTTCCAAGTCTGAGAAGGTGGCTTCCGGCGCTTGGGCATCAGCCGAGAAACGGTGCGCTCCGAGATGTCGATTCCCAGCTTCAGCAGTTCACCGTGAATCCGCGGGGCACCCCACAGGGGATTGGCTTCCGTCATCTTGCGTATCAACGCCCTGGTCTCGGAACTCACCTCTGGCCGGCCCCTCCGCTTTCGCCTGGAAATCCACTTCCAGAAGAGCCGGAAACCCTTTCGGTGCCAAGCCACGACGGTCTCAGGCCGAACGATCGCCAGAGCATCTCTCCAATTCCTCCAAACCCGTGACAGCCAGATCCAGAAGAAGCGGTCAGCCTTTCGGAGGCGAACGCGTGGGCAGTGTCTTTTCAGAACCACCAACTGTTGGCGCAGAGCACGATTCTCGAAGGCTAGCTCTCGAACGTCGGGTGTGGAGAAGACAAGACGGATCAGTGAAGCCAGGAGCGTGAACATGCCGCTGAATATCTGAGGTCGCTAAGGAGAAATCAATTGTTATCAGGCAGATGTGATTTTGGCAAAGGACAGGTATTCCTCACTGAAGACGGGAAGCACTTTGAAGCGACCGGCGTGCCTCCCGATATCCGCGTGCCAGTGTTCCCGAGGCAAGATTTTGAAAAGGAGCGGGATACCGCGCTGGAAAAGGCCCTGGAACTTCTGTCGGGAAACTGAGGGACTGGAATACACCCGCCCTAACACAGCGAGCCGCTATCACACCTCGCGACGCAGATGATTCCTCTTGCCTACCCGGCATGGTTGGACGAAGTCAGCTTCCATCTGCTCCTTCTTGCGTCCAGCTGCTGGCTGGGGTCTATCTTGCCGCTGCGTTACCAGGATCGCGAGATTCTATTTCGCATCCCCGCCCTGACCACGGCATGCCGGCGCAGATTTGGATGTTGGGGCAGAGGGCGCGTCGTTACGCTCGGGCAGCTTGAATCCTGGGGAAATAGAGCCACACGTGCCCGAAATCGTCATCCTCGCCGAAAATGAGCTCGCCGTCGCGGCCGGTGACGGCATCGCCGAAGACATAGCCGTAGCGGCGGCGCTCGAAGATGGAGACGGCCACGCCGAGGTTCGTGATCTCTCTGCGCACGGGGTCATAGCAGAACATCTTGGCGATACCATCTCCGCAGAAGCCGAAGAGCCGGCCATCGAAGGTGACGGCCATGGGGCCGACGGGCGCGAGCATGGTCTGGCCCAGCGACGGACTGAAGCCTTGTTCCTCATCGAACGAGAACAGGTGACCTTGCCCGTCTGCCGTGTAAAGCAGACCGTTCTGCGCGTCACGAGCCCAGACGAGCGGCGCCCCGCCCCATGTCCCCTGAGGTAGGGGGATGGCTCCGCGCGTCAGGGTTCGCGCGCGCGGGTCGCAGCGCCACAGGTGGTCCATTCCGTCCAGCCCCACAATGCTGCCTTTGGAAGCCACCGCGAGGCGGCCCGCGCCGGCTACTTCTCCGACCACTTGAATCTTCGCGGTCTCTATATCCGCGGTGAAGACGTGACGCGTGGTAATGCCCACTGCCTGCTCTCGCGCAGCATCGGCCACGGCGTGCACGATGGGTTCGCCTGCGACGGCCTCTCCCAGGTCATCAAACTCCGGCCGCTCAAAACCCCACTCCTGGATCAGGTCGTAAGGCAGCGGCTCAAGCCGGGTGCGGAGAATCCGCCCTCCGCCGCCGGGGCCGTTGACACAGGCCAGGAACTTGGTCTTGCCACAGCAGACGGCGGCGCATTGCGTGGCGCCCTCCACGGGCTTCATATCGAAGACCATGCCCGTAACGCCGTGAAACATCCCGACGAAGACATGGGCGCGCCGGCCGCTGGTGCCGCCATAGACGTGTCCTTCCGGTGTCGCGTCCAGAGCCGTGATGTGGCTCTCGTCAGGGACAATCGGAATGGTCGCGCCCGGCAAACTGGTGGGAAACGCCAACATCGTTCCTTCGCTCACAAACGCCCCGTGGTGGATCTCCTCCCTCAGCTTTTGAGCATCCGGAGAGTTCTCATTGAATCGCTTGCGTTTCTCGCTCATGGAATACCCTCACCCCCAGATTCGAATGGGCAGGTGTGCATTTTCCCGTTTGCGATCCGCCGGCATCTCCACTTTGAATATACCGGAGGGCCGCGAGCCGACGTGGCCGAAAAAGAGATCGCCGTTGTGATCGACCGCGCCGCGCGATACGTACTGGGCGAAGTTCTTGGGGTGTTCGAGGCGCGCCACTTCGGTGCGCTCGAGCGTCGAAAGGTTGAGCCGCCAGACTACACCCTCCCGGTCCTGGTGCCCGGCGGGCAGCGGATGGTAAACGGGATCGCGCCAGCGGGACGCCACGTAATACAGCTGTCGGTCGCCGGCCATGGTCAGGCCGCCGCAATGGTCATAGAACGTGCTCACGGAAACGGTGGGGTCGCGCTTCTGCGTCACCGGGCCAAGGTCTTCCACGCGCGGCCACTCTCCCTTGTTCGGCCAGATGCGCATCATCCAGGGGTTGGCAATCCAGGTGACCGCGTACACGCAGTCGCCACCGGCGGCCGCGACCGCATCGTAAAAGACGCTGTGCCAACCCGTCTGGAATTCGGGATTGTGGGGCAGGACGAAGGGCGAAACTTCCAGGCGATCTTTTTGGGGATCGTACCGCACGAGATGTCCGTAGTCGTTTGTGGTCCATACGCGGTGCCGCTTGTCGAGGAAGAGCACCTGCGAGTTTATGGAGCCGAGACGGCCCACCTCCCGGCGCGTGCGCTTTTTAAGATCGTAAATGATGAAGTGATCGCGTGGGTAGCTGAGTGCATAAAGAAGGCCGCACTCTTCATCATGAAGCAAGCACCGGCAACCCTCTTTGGGAATCAGGGTGTCCCACCACTTGACCTCGTCGGTTCTGGTATCGAAGGCCAGCAACGCGCTGCCCCGGAAACAACGCTCGGGATCGTGCCAGGAGCGCCAAGGGGAATACGCCGGCTGGTCAATCGGCGGGCCCGAAAGGTGCGTTGCCATGTAGAGGATGCCGTCGTGCAGGGAGGGTGCAAAGCTGTAATGGATCTTGCATTGCGTCGCCCGACCGGAATCGCCCGGGTCATCGACCTTTTGATCCACGGCGAAGAGATAGTCGAGCCCGTCTTTCTCCTCGTTGTAACGGACCACCTTCACGACGCCGCCCGGCACACCTTCGGCGCAGGCCGCGGCATAGATGCGCCCGTCGGGTCCGACCGACAGGGACCAGCAGGTGTCGGAATCCTTGTGCTCTGTGAACTCGTACCATTTCACTTTGTAACTGCTCGAAGCTTCCTGCTTCGCCGGTACGCCTGCCGGGGCAGCCGATTTTCCCACCTGAGGATACAGTGCCATTCCCGCGCCCAGCCAGCCCGCGCCGCTACGGAAGAAATCACGTCGGCCAATAGGTCTTGTCATGGTTCCTCTCCCCACAATCTCCAGACTGAACTCCGCCTAGCCGATTTTCGACCTCCGGCGGCCCCCAAGCGCAAGTGGGTCCCGCTCCGGGGCGAGGCCGCGCGTCAGCGCTCCTGCTTGACCTCATAACTGGCCTCCAAGGTCAACGCCCCTCCGGGAGCAAGAGAGCGCTTGGCTGACCAAAGGCCCAGGGTCGCACTCCTTTCCGCCTTGCCGCTCCACTCCACAAAGGATTGCGAGACTTCGTCCACCAGGAAGCGGTTCACCAAAACGAGGCCGGACCCGGCGCCCACAAGCCTCCACTCGCCGTCCGGCCGCTCGGGCCCATCGTAGATCGCCGCACCAGTGGGCTCCTGCTCCGGTTGGATCAGCCTTTTCTCGGTCGGCTTCCTTGCCCGACTGCGAAAGACGACCGCAGCCAGATCCGGGGTTCTCAAGCCAGCCTCGCAGCGCGATTGAATGACAACGTCAAGGGCAGAAGCGCCGGCGTTTTCGAGATGAGTTTCAGTTCGGACGACGGCCCCCTCCGTCTGCAATTGAATTCTATACCTCACCTTCAGCCCGTTGGGATAGGTTCCAGCGAGCACAAGCTCCTGGGGCCCGGATTGTGATGCCAATGCCCAATCCGCTTTGTAGCTCCGGGCGGCAAGATAGTCGGAGTACACGGCGACACCCAAGCCCCCGGCATTGGGGTATGACCACTCGCCGGGGTCAGGCTGGCGCAACACGTCCTTCCCAGTGGTCTTAGCAATCATATGGATTATCCGGCCACCGAGTTCCGGCACCACCTCAACCCGCAGTTCCGTGTTCTCCAAGGTCACCACCCGATACGGTTTGATGACTTGGGCAAATTGCTCTTCGTCCTCTGCGAGCTTGGCCCCTTCGTGGAGTTCCGTGATGCCGAAGGAGCGGACGTCCTTCATGAAGCTCTGGAAGCTGTCTCTTAGTTGATCGATGTGAGCGGGTGCGTACCATCCGTCGCGCACCGTGTAAGCCTTCGCCTGCACTAGGTTCACGTAGTCGATGGAGAGCCTGGCCTTCCGCACGCGCGCCCGCGTGACGTCATCCCCGGCCGCCGCCTGGGCCTCGCGGAAGAGTTTCCTGGCCTGCGTCAGAAAATCCTCCGACAGGTAGGGTGCCCCTGGGTGTGTGTAGATCCACATGTGGTGACCCTGTCCTTGGGGGGCTGGCCTCACTTGCCGGTGCAGGAGGTCAAAGTAAGCCCGCATCGCCTTCGCTGCCTTGCCATAGTAGGCATACATGAACTCGTTGATGGTGGAATTCACGTTAACATTGGTATTCCAGAGCAAACGCGCCATCACGAAGGAACGAAGCTCGGAGTTTTCCCCGCCACCCCCTTCGGCATAGGCGCCTTCCAGGAACAGGCCCACCACTCCGTGCTTCTGGTACATGGGGATATCCGCTGCCAGTTCGTCGAAATCCGGGAAAGGCAGCAGATAGTGCGCGAAATTCGTGACGTAGTGCCATATGTAAAGCTGATTCGTGATCTTGGACCACTCCCGGAGGTTCTTCAGAAAATACGCGTCGTAGGGGCATTTTTCATACGCCTGCGCCTCGCAGACGCCTATGGGGCAAAGCCGGATGCGCACATTCGGGAGTGGGCGGACTTTCAGGGGAGGAGCTTCGGAGTACCAGTAAGCTAAGGTGTCGAGCAGCTTTTCCGGATGCCTCTTGGATACTTCGGCGGCGACCGCATTGACGAAGCGCAGGATGGGACCGGAGTGAGCGCCACCTTCTTCCTCCTCAACTCTCCGGCAATTATCACATTCACACCACCCATCACAGTCGTTCTGCGACACAGAATAGATGCTGGCTTCGGGGTGCTGCTCGATCCATCCGAGCACGGTCTCAATCGTGAGGCGCAGCACCTCGGGATTCGTCAGGCAGAGCTGGGCCCGTTCGCTCCTCCGCTTGCCCTCGACCAGGGCGTAATACTCGGGGTGGTCTTGGAAGTACTTCTCGGACGGGAGGATTTCGTAGAAGGTGTGGACGAAGGGGAAATACTCGAACTTGCCGCCCGCCGACGAGTCGAGGTTCATATGGGATCCGTTCATTCTGTTGCGGGCGGCCCAATCGTTGTCAAAAGCTTCTGTGAAGAACGGCTCACGATACTCGAAGGCGGGCTTCTGGGTTTCATCCAGCGGATCTACAGTCAAGGTCGGCCTTTTGGGGACGACAGTACACTCAGGCGCGTACCAACGGCAGCCGAGCTTTTCCAGGAACGCGTAAACCCCATACATCGTCCCGCGCTGCCTGCCGCCGGCGATGATGAGGTGTCTCCCCTCGGTCCTCAGTACAAACCCCTCCGCGCCCAGCGTCTCAAACGGGATCGCTAGCTTGAGTCTCTCCAGCCAATTGCTGTTGCCGACGAGGACGAGATTTCCTGCCGGGCTTGCTGCATCGGTCACAATCGGCAGCCGGGCGCCTGACATCTCTTCCACGAATTTCTGCAGCTCTGCGGCGCCGCGCTTCTCCGATGGTGAGGCCGCCTGCGAAATGCAAATGGAGTAAGTGGACTTGCCCTTGTCCACGAACACGACACCCTTCTTGGCGTCCACCGAAGATCCAAGAGTGGTGATTCCACCGGCGGCCAACCCCATGCTGCCCAAGACAGCGGACTTTAGGAATCGCCTCCTGCTCTTCTCGCCCTCGGGTGATCTCATGGTGTCAACTTCTCTCTTTTAGCCAGGATTTCTGCTTTGGACTCGCGGGCAGGCGAGCATATACCATAACCTCCCCTTGTGCGTTGCCAAAACTGGGCTCCACGCGGATGCAATCGAGCTTGCCAAATCACGATACGTGAGACCGAATGCCGTCCTCGACTTTTCTCGGCTGCGCTTGCGGAAACCTCACCTTCGAGTCGTGCTGCTCTCGCGCAGAAACAGCATTCGGAAAAGGAAGTCGGGAAGAGAGCAACGCAGGAATGGTCTCACCGTGGAAACTCTTTCACGAGGCTGCAGGCCACGTGCAGCGATCTTCGGGTCGGCCGACACGAGGCATGCACGGTGAGACGGCGCGCTCGGAGACTCCCAAGCCCAACTTCAAGGTCTCGCAGTGGATCCTTGGGGCTCCCCGATGGGATTGTCCGCTGCCATGCGCGGGATGAGTTCACGAAGCCCGGCGGCAATGCTCAGTCCGCCTGGGCTGTTCACCCCCAACAGCCCGGCGTCTCGCTGGGGAAACTTGGTTACAGAGAAACGGAGTGTTCACCATCACTCAGAACAAGAAAGTGCTACCCATCTTGCTCGAACAATTCGCTCGTGATTAGGTTGCCGCCACAACTGAAGAAACGATCCCAACAGAAGCGGTCGGCAAAGGACCGACGGCCGGCCGAGAAAGCAAAGCGGAGATGGAGGCTCATCTTCTCCTGCATGACTTTCCGTCCATTCGTAAGTGTCAGCAGTATAGTCTACTCTGGAGATAATCTGTTTCTGTTCCTTAACATAAACAATTAGGCGCGTCACCTGGCAATACAGTCCGGGGTGCTCGAGTGCTGATGCCGCTGTTCAAGATTACACCGGTCGGCAAATTCGTCTACACTCGGGTGACCTGCCCCCAATCGTGGTACCACTTTCTAAGTTAGTCCGTGTGCCGTTTGACCCGCCCCGAAAAACTCTACCAGGTCGAGGTTCCGTTACTGATGCCAGGCCGGTAGGAGTCTGGTCCGCTTTCAAAGCGTCGTTGTCATAGTTTCCGGGAAGGGCGGAAACCCGAAACAACTCGCTCCAAAACGAGAGTGCGTGTCGTATACTGCTGCTGTCAGAAATGCCCAAAAGGGAATCCTGGTTAAGTCCCTCTGCGGAGTGGAAAGGACGCCATGCGAATAATTCAGAGTTTGTGGTTCGCGGCGGCTCTGGGACTGTTCCTTGCGGCGCCGGCAACGTGGGCGCAGAAGCCCGCAACGGATGTGGCCGCGCAGGATCTGCACTCGCCAGGCAAAGGGAGCGCTGAGCGCAAGGCGATACTTGACGCGCTAAGGGCGAAGATGAACACCGGCCGGATCTTCGTCGTGGAGACGTTGCGCGTACACAACGGCTGGGCATGGACCCACGTAAAGCCACAGTCGCGCGATGGGAAGCGCCATTACGAGGACATCTGGGCGCTGCTACAGGAGCACGACGGAAGCTGGCAGACTGTGGAACTCCAGTGTACAGAGGTGGGCAACCCTACCTGCACCGGTGGCGGTGGCGCTTACGAGCGGCTGAGGGCCAAGTTCCCTGCCGCCCCGGAGGACATCTTCCAGGAAACCCCAACCAGAGAGGCTGCCGAAAAGCCCCTGGGCGTGGAGGTCGTAAGGGCGAGTTACGGATCGGGCCCCGACGATCTGGGGCACAGCATCCCGGAGGAAGCCGCCCCTGAGGGCCCCATGAGCTTCGCGCTCGGGAGTAAGGGTGAAATCTATGTCCTCGACCAGCTCAACGCGCGAATTCAGGTCTTCAGAGATAAGAAGAGGATAGAAACCATTCCCATCCCGGACAACTCAAATTCTGACTTCAAGGACATCGATGTCACCAAAGATGGCAAGATCGTCCTGCTCGACGCATCGATGCAGAAGAAGGTTTACTTGCTCGATGCCGAAGGAACGGTGCTTAACAAGCTGCCGCTCAAGGGCAGGAACGTTCCATCTGCCGATAGCGTCTATGGGATGTATTGTCGTGAGGATGGGATGTGGGACGGGATTTGGGTGGAGACGGAAGGCCGCTCGGTTAGGATCGCGGACCTCGCGGGCAACCCCGATCCCCGGCGGATAGCAGTAATGGGATGGTTCACCTACAAAGGCACCCGCCTCCTGCGAGCGGAGGTCCTCGGGGATGTTACTGCCGGGGTCCATATATCGGAAGAAAACAAAACCCGATGGAAGGACTTCCGATTGGTGTTCGATATGCCCGTGGGCGGTTTGGAATTAGTGAACACCGACCAAGCCGATGACATCTTCGTGGAAGCGTCCTTGGGCGAGGACTCTAAAGCCGCCAATATCGCGTTGGTCCTCAACCTTGAAGGTCAGGAGAAGAAGCGGATCAACCTATTCGTCTCGCACAGAGTCGAGCAGACCTTTCGCAACTTCCGCCTGTCTCCCGATGGCAAAATCTACCAGATGGCGCTGGATGATGAGGGCGTGGCCGTAAGGAGGTACGACCCGTGACTTCGCCGTCTGGGATCAATGTCCTGGTTGATATCCCACGCATAGCAGGAAGTACCACCCGCTGTTTTTCTGAAACCTGCCACTCGATACGCAGCACCTGTCCTTGGGTTTGAGTCCTGACACCTGTGTTTTGCGCGGTCCACTCCCGCTGTCTGCATTTAAGAGCGGGTAGCGTAGAGTTCGGCTTTTTCGAACTCTGCCGTTCCTGACGATCACGAGAGCCGCAGAGTTTCTGAGACGCGAAACTTTGCGCTACCTGCTTCCTTGCGATCCCGCAAGCAGTCTGCCCTCGGCCTTGCTACCGGCCCCGTTCAAGGCACTCGATGCTCATTGTCAGGGAAGCTTGTTCACAGGACCAATCCGGCCTGGGTGGTCAGAAGGGATGTTCTCCCTTGGATCAGGGAGCCAATCGATTCCGCGACTGTGCATGTACTGAACGGAATCGCGTCGGAGGCGCACGTAAGAAACGGGGGGGCCAGTGGCCGAGAGCGACCTTGCGGCGGGAAGTTCATGCCGCGCAGGAGGTCCTGGAAAGGTCCAACATCCTCTGTACCCTAGCCCCATACAGGCGTCGTGTCAGATGACTCTCGGACAGCGGCAGCCAAGTATTGACGACTGCAAAATATAGTGACGACAATCTCTGTAGCGTGGGTCTGCGGCCCGCTTTACCATGGCGAACATTGGTCCGTGCGCATGATCGCGCGCCACCTCTATCTGGCCTGCAAGACCGTACGGAAGTACCTGCTCTCGCCGCGGAGCGTGCCCGCTCGCTGAAAGGCCAACGGAGAAGACCGTGCGATATTGCACTCGGCAGACTCGGGGCTATCGCCGAGGACTCTCTGCCCAGCCGACTTCCACCTGATTAATGGAAGACACCCTCTTCCCATGCCATCTCGACGAAGGTATGGACGTTTTCTGGGGGGGTCGAGGGCGGGATGGCGCATCCGGCGTTGAGTATGAAAAGCCCGCCCGGCTTCCACGCGGAGAACAGCTCCCGCGTACTCTGCCGGATTTCCTCGACAGTCCCGCAGGCCAAGACTCCACTTGGATCAATGTTCCCGAAAAGAACGTGGCGGGCACCGGCCGTGGTCTTGGCAGCCACGGCGTCCGTCTTATAATCCAGCTCGAAACCGCAGAAGTCATATCGAGAAAGCGCATCCAAGATCTTGGTTGTATTGCCGCAAATGTGGATGACCGTGAAAACGCCCTCCGCTGCCAGCTCCCGGACCAGCCTTTCTTGATAGGGCCGGGCAAACCGGTCGAACATGCGGGGCGAAACCACGTCCGGCCCGGCTAGGCTGTCACCCAAAGAGGTGAAATGCGCGCCGGCTCTGACGAGGGCGCGATGGACCGCCAGGTGGCTCTGGTAGCAGACCTCGAGCAATTGAAAGATCGCCGGGTTGTCGGGCTCGGCAGCCAGCTCCATGAGGAAATCCTGAATGCCACGGACCAAGCAGGCCAAGCCGAAGGCCATCTGATCGGCGTTGCCCCGGATAGCGACTTCGTGACCCACTTGCTTGGCCAGCAACCGAATCCCCTCGAGGAGAGCTGGAATGCGTCCGTCGGTTTCAGGGTTAACGACCTTCAATCGGTCCACTTCCGACAGGCTGCGAATGGCCGGGACAACGATACGGCCGGGTTCGCCCGGGGCGCATTCCGATTCCGCCCCCATCGCCTCAGCCAGCAAGGTAGTGTCGGTGTCAATCAACAGGCAGTCGTGGCCATATTCCTCGAGAGCCTGCATATGTACCTGCGCGATGGCCTGGGGATCCGCACGATATTTCTCCATGGGGATACCGGCTTCGCGAGTCGCCAACATGAAATTGTGGAGGCACACCGGAACCCGGTCAGGGACTTGGCCTGCCAGGACCGCCTGCACGCGCTGAAGCGAGTTCATGGGCTCGTCCCCTCAGGTGAGACAAACAGTTAAGATACTGGCTGCCGTTCGCTGCATTTCGATTGTACAGCGAAGGAGTTTTCCTGCAAGATTGCACGCCGACTGGTGAAGCGGAGGCCGGTTCTCCTGGGGAGCAGCCGTGCCGAGGGGTAACCCGGCGAGATCATCGAGACCATGAAGTCGGGGGCGTACAAGTCCTACTCTGCGCCCGTTCCCACAAAATCGTTCGTCCGATCTCATCGGACGATAGACCCCCATGCCTTGAAAACCCCTGCCTGAAGGACGGAAAGTCTAGTTTCCCGTCAGGAATCGGGTGACTTGCTCCACCTGGCGGGAAAGCTTGTTTCACAGGAGCAATCCGGCTTGGCTGGCGAGAAGGGCTGTGCTCCCTCGTGGCCATGTATGCCAGTCGATTCCGCAACTGCGTATCAAGGGAACGGAATCGCATCGGAGGCGGACGTAAGAAACGGGGGAGGCAAAGGCTGAGGGCGACCTTACGGCGGGAAACTCATCCGACAAAGAAACTCATGGAAGCGCGGGTCGGAGCGCAGACTATCGAGGTCAGGATTCATCTTAAAGCCGATCGATCTTCCCAATAATGACTGCGACTTACGAGATATATATGCTAAGGCGGGATTGGGGTCGTATGTGCATCCACGATGGGGCCGCCTACGCTCCCTCAAAGTGCAAGGTGAGCCGTGCACGCGCAGGGGAGCAATCAACCTAAATGTACATCCTTCGGTTCCCTAGACTGTCTGGGTGAAGTGAGGATTCCGACAGCCAATCAAAAGGACGAGTCCTGCGAAGAGTTGAAGGTATCTAAGGCGGGCTGCCCGCCTGAGCTGCAAGCATCGCGGCCAGTGAATCACCATAGCTGGTGCCATCACCGACAGTCGGAACCAAGTAACTTCCTTCCCCTAACTCATTCCAGGCCTCGAGGAACACCAAGGGGGGAGTGGGCGAAGGCTCAGGACGAAGCTGCGGGTTCGAGTTGGCCCAGGTAATAGCGGAACGGACCAAGCCGGTGACCTCTTGTGGGCTGCGGCTGAACCACACATTACCCTCGTTCCACGGTCTCGCGCCCCATATCCATTGCCCAGCCTCACTGAGGGTCGAGAAGGGCTGCGCTCCACTAACCGCGCCAACCGACCAGTTGTACATACTGACGGCATCGTAGCCTTCAGTTGGGGCGATCGACAGGTCAGGAAAGGAACCGTTCCGGTTAATCGGGTCATAGCCGGCGAAGAAGCCGCCTACGATGTAGACCCCAGGCAAGCCGTGCGCCTGTGCCGCCGCGCGCAGTTGTTCGAACGCATCGGCCACGGCGATTGAAGACCCGAAAGCCTGACGCATCGCCCCCATGTCATAGAGAACGAAGAGTGGTTTTCCATTCACGCTCACGTAATCCGGGTCGGTCATGTAACCAATCCACTCATTGACGGCCGCCGTCCAATCGGCGGGCCCTACTGCAAACGGATCGTGGTTGACGTACATAAGAGCGAACCGCATGCCGTGACGGTCTGGTAGCGACTGCGTCTTCTGGAGAGCGTTGTTGAGATTATCATCCTCAAACTGGAGGGGATTGGAATACCAGAGGAAAACAAAGAAATCGATCCCAAACCGGTGTGCCCAGGCGAGTTGCTGCTCGACCGCGCACGGGGAATTGTCCTGCCAGCCTGTGACAGGCTGGCGGTCTTGGTACGGCCCGCCGACGAGTCCGTTGAAGTGAAAGTTCGTGAGCGCTCCGGACCAGCCGTCGAAATAGTAGGCGCCCAATCGAGCCTGTGTCTGCTGAGACGCAGGCCCGGCAGCCACAAGAGAGCAACTCGCGACGGTTACCGTGGCCGTGGCTGACTCAGTACCGTCGGCGGCGCTCGTTGCCGTAACACTGAGAGTGTTCGGCGAGGGCACGGCCAACGGAGCAGTGTATATGCCTGTGTTGGTAATCGTACCGGCGGTGCTGTTCCCGCCGGCAATACCACTCACGCACCAATTCACGGCTGTGTTGGAGGTGCCGGTAACTATGGCGGTGAACTGCACCGCTTTCCCAACCTCGACCTCCGCTGTGGGAGGGAACACCGAGATACCTATAAGAGGCGGAGGTTGCGTGTTATTGCCACCACAAGCACAGCAGCACAGGGAATAAAGGCTTATCAAAATCCCAGCTGCGGTGGAGCGGGCTCGCATGGCCCCCGTCATGACTGAGGGTATGCGCATGGCAGACCTCCGGAAGGGATAAAGATGTCGCCAAGCTGACATATTTGGAAACTAGTGTCAAGGTGCAATAATAGATCTGCAATAACAGACCAAGGACAATATGCCCGAGGCGCGCTTTAAGCGAATCCCTGGGCTAACAAGCTGGCAACTACATATACCGTTCTCTGCTTTGAATATCCCGCTGGGGTGCCACGGAGCCCGTTACGCTACCGTCCCCAAGGCTGTCCCTGGCCTGGTCAGATGCCGCTCGCTCACGGCGGCGGCGCTTAAGGTATTCAAACTTGCACCCTGACCGGAAGGCCGTCCGCTACGGTGGTCTTGGCCAAGCCGAAGTCCAGCACTTTGGCGTGTCCCCGTTTAGTCACGAAGACGTTCGCCGGGTTAATGTCCCGACGGATGATGCCCTTCGCGTGCGCTGCTTCCAGAGCGTCGGCGATCTGAATCCCCAGGTCCAGGACTTCGTCCGTCTTGAGCAGTTTCCCGGCAAGGCGCTGCCTCAGCGTCTGCCCCTCGAGCAACTCCGTAGCGATGAAGGGCTGCCCCTCGTGCTCGTCAATGTCGTAGATGACGCAGATGTTGGGGTGATTGAGAGCAGAAGCTGCCTGGGCTTCCCGCTGGAATCGTTCCAGGTTTTGTCGGTTCTTGGAGAGTTCTTCAGGCAGGAACTTCAAGGCGACGGTGCGCTTGAGCTTGGTGTCCTCGACCTTATACACGACGCCCATACCTCCGCTTTCGATTTTCTCCAGGATGCGGTAGTGGGAGATGGTCTTACCAACCATGCGAGGAATCTGCCGCTGTGCGCCATCTTAGGCCGCACCTCAAGGCCAGTCAAGGAGCAGAACTACGGCGGAAAGTTCGTGCGGCGCATCAGATCGTCGAAGGGCGGCCCGGAGCGGGGGCACCCCCTCAGCGCCTAATCGCGTAGTAGATCACGTAGAGCCAGGAAAAGATGCCGTGCACGATTGCCCAGAAAATCGACTTGTGTAGACTCCATGATATCGCGATGGCGAGTGCAGACCCGAAGCCTATCCCCGCTCTGGCTGCTTCTGATTTTGCTGCCATTGTTTAGTTCCTCCGCCCCACTGGATTCCCATTCCCAAGGCCTCCAGATAATCAAGGGAGAATGTACAAGGGAATCGTAGCAAG
>JBEKCQ010000034.1:0-27898 GCA_050014795.1 Terriglobia bacterium
GGGGCGATTGCGAACGCCGTGGCCCACGCGCTGGGCCTGCGCATTTACGAACTGCCGCTTTCTCCGGACCGCGTCCTGGACGCGCTCGAGGCGCAGAAGGAGGCCTGACATGAAACAGTTTGTCCTCTACAATCCCACGATCCTGGCAGAGGCCGCGCAATTTCTGGGCGCGGACCCGGCGCGGACCCGGCTCCTGGCAGGCGGCATGGACCTGCTGGGGCGAATGAAGCATCGCGTTGAGACCCCGGAGCGGGTGGTGAACTTGAAATCCGTCCCGGGACTCGATGCCATTCGCGAGACGCCGGAGGGTTTGAGCCTGGGGCCGCTCGTCAAGCTCACTGACCTCGCAGAAAATCCCGTCGTGCGGAAGAGCTATCGCGCGCTTGCCCAGGCTGCGGAGTCAGTGGGTTCGGTGCAGATTCGTAACTCCGCCACGGTGGGCGGCAACCTCTGCCAGCATCCCCGCTGCTGGTACTACCGCCATCCGGATTTCCCCTGCCTGCAAAAGGGCGGACCCATCTGCTACGCCCAGGGCGGAGAGAATCGCTATCACGCCATCCTCGGGGGCGGCCCTTGCTTCTTTGCGCATCCCTCGGACCTGGCGCCGGCCTTCATTGCGCTCGACGCCAGCGCGCGCCTGGTTGGCCCAAAGGGCGAGCGCACGGTGGCTGTCGAGAAACTCTATCGGCTGCCGGTGGAACAGTTGGGCGTTGGGCTGGCGCTCGAACCCGGTGAGATTCTGGCCGAGATTCGTGTGCCCGCTCCGAAGGCGGGAAGCCGAAGCACCTATTTGAAATTCAAAGAGCGGCCCTCGTTCGATTTCTCCTTAGCGGGTGTCGCTGCGTCGCTGGTCCTCGACGGCGGGGAGATTAGCGCGGCCCGCTTGGCGCTGTCAGGCGTGGCGCCGGTTCCATGGCGGGCGCTCGAGGCGGAGAAAGGCCTGATAGGTTCTCCGCTCGATGAAGCCACCGCCGGCAAAGCCGCGGAGTTGGTGGTCGAGGGCAGTGTCCCACTGCTCCACAACCGCTACAAGGTCTCCCTCACGCGCACCATGGTCCGCCGCGCGTTGCTGAGTCTGGCGTAGAGACGTTCCGGTGGAGCGTCCCTACTTGACCGGACGCACGCGCAGCAGCAAGCTGTCTTTGAAAGCGATCCGCAAATACGGCTCGGCACCTTTCAGCGTTCCCAACTCTTGGCGATTACCGTAGTCGTAGACCTCGTAGGTCTTGTCCTTATCCAGCCCACGCAGTTCGATGCGCCGCCGCCACGGCCAGACGTCGGCGAAGATGCCGTAATACATCTCCTGGCCCTTGCGGACCACGTGCACCTCGGGTTTGTCGAAAGCCAAGTCG
Organism: Terriglobia bacterium; assembly: GCA_050014795.1. Classification (GTDB taxonomy): domain Bacteria; phylum Acidobacteriota; class Terriglobia; order UBA7540; family UBA7540; genus JALHUF01. Next base: position 1,353 of record JBEKCQ010000034.1, read on the forward strand.
TAGAGGTTGACGTACTCCGCCTTGCTCAGCCCGAGGTCACGATATTCATGGAACCAGCGATTCCAGAGGGCCTTCTGGCGGTCGTCGAGGTGCGCGTAAAAAGTGGTCAATTGTGCTCCCGTCCCCATAGCGCTCTCGAACGACTCGGGAACCGAAGCCCCGGTCCACTCCTGGATAGGAACCTGGTAGCAATCCCCCACGGCAAACGTCCCGCCGCGAATCGCCTTTTCCACCTTGATCCGACTCCGCACCTCGAAGGTGTTGACCGGGTCCGAGGCGTTGGCAATGTCGTAGTACGGCATGTTGTAGGGCGAATGCGGCAAAGAGCAGATGCACACCTCGTTATAGGGGTCTGGCTTCAGTTCGTGTAGCGTGCGGGCAATCATCTCGAAGAGTTTCGGGACCGCCTGGAAGGAATCCAGCGGTGACCCGTGGTGGTGCGCTTTGTTGAAGCAAGCCGGCACCGCGGACAATCCCGGGAAATCGGTATAGACGCCGTCGAAATCCCAGTCCTTCACGGCGTGCGTGAGGACATCGTGGATGTGGCGCAGGGCGGGTTCGTACGCGGGGCAGAGTTGGTGCAGATCGCTGATGTCCAGCGGGTAGTTCCCGTTTTCGTCCTGCACGAGCAGGTCTGCGTGCTCCTTGGCCAATTTGCTTTCCGGACTGACACCCAGCGGGTACCACCACAGACTCGTCTTGAATCCCTCCTGGTGAACTCGACGCACGAACTCCACCATGTCGGGCTCGCCCCGCGGGAACTTGCCGGGTGAACGGTTGATTTGCCAGTCGCCCATATGGTCGTACCAGCCGTCGTCCAGGTTGGCGATGCGAATGCCGAAGGACTTCAGTTCCGGCAGCAACGCCATGATTTTGTCCACGGTAAAATCGCGGCCCCAGCCCCAACTCTTCCAGTAAGGCTCGTAGGCCGAGGGCGGCGAGGATTCCGGAATCGCCACGCCCCGGGCGCGGAGAAGCTGACCGTAGATCCGCAGCGGGTCGTAGTAGTCGAGGCGATGAAAGATCACCGCACTCATCACGGTCCGGTAAGCCTCGCCCGGTTTGAGCCACTCCTGCTGCCCGAACTTACTGAGAGGCTGCTCCGTGATGGCCATCTCCACTCGTTGGTCGGCGCGAACCTGGACCGGCAGCGAGAGCCATTGCGGGACCTTCTCCAAGTGGGCCAGCGCCACGCCCATCGTTGGCCCCCAAACGTCGATGAAGGGCATGCCGCCGCCGATACCCTCGGGGCCTTTCACGTCGTCCACGCCCTGGAAATTGCTCTGCTTGAAGCCGGGCTGGAGCCGGATCACGGCGTAGTCATTTCCCCACTTGTAGGCGCCGCCCTGAAAGGAGGCAAAGGCGTAGGAGGCCGCTTCCGGCTCGGCCAACTTGCGATCCAAGAGGAGGCGCTGGCTGAAGACCCGGTCGAGATGCAGCGGCTTCTTGCCGAGGTTCCGATAAGTGCTTTGAAAGATGACAGCATCCGGGAGTTTGTCGGGCAGCAGCACGCGCACTTGGCGCTCGACGTGTAGTCCTTTGTCGCTGTCCTCGAGAATCCCAGTCACGATGCCTTCCAGCGCGGGGCCAAACTCGGGATCAATAATCCGCTTCTGGGAACTCCGGGCGGGGTCAAGGCGAAAGGTGCTGCATTCCCAGCCGAGAATCTCCACGCCTTCCTGCACCGCCGGGTCAAAGGCCACGATGTTGCGGTCCGCGCCGACCAACCACTGGATCTGGCGCTGGAGACGGTCGTTGTACGTGATCGCTATGCGCTCGGTCTTCAGTTGGATTTCCTGGGCGCTTGCGCTCGCCACAGTTGCCAGGAGTGATAGGGCGCCAGTCACTATGCCGAATAGCCGCGCGCGCGAACGAGTCCGTCCTGAGTTCTGAGAGCGCATCTTCCACCGGTTCGAGAATTCCATGGCAGCGACCTCCGTGTTCGACCTGAGCCGAGCAATTGTCGTCCCGGCATTATATGTCAGTCACACGTTCGGGCCCCCTGGGGGAAAGAGGCGGCAACGCAGGCGGCGTCTATCCGGGGACTCACGGCTTGACGGGTGGTGGCGGAGCCGGCTCGGCGTTGGGGGAACGCAGCACGCCGGAAGATTCCATCTCACGCATGATCCTTTTGACCCTGGCCGCGAACTGCCCCCCGGGATCGGCGCTCAGGTAGGTCTGCATCTCGGTGTAAGCCTTGGCGTAGGCATTCCTCTTTAAGTACGAGTCTGCGAGCTTTACGTGCAACTGCGTCGGAGGCGTCGGATTCAACGACTCCACTTTCAAGTATTCCTCTTCGGCGTTGGCGAGCTGTCCTTGGCCGAAATGAGCCACGGCAAGCTGGTAATAGAACTGCCACACGCTGGGGGCTCGGCGCAATCCCTCCCGAAGGATTTTCTCGCTTTCCGTGTACCTCCCTTGAGCGTTGAAGATCTCTCCGAGCAGATTGTACGGCTCAAGGAAGTCGGGGTCACACTCGATGGCTTTCCGTAAGGCCGACTCCGCGCGGGCCACGTCGTGCTGCCCCCGGAGCGTGAATGCGAGATCCATCTGCGCCCGAGTGTAGCAAGGATATTCTGCCACGGCCCGCTCAAAATGGGCCTGCGCTTCGGTCAGTTTCTTGTTCTCCAAGGCGCGGACGCCCTTCTCATATTCCTTGCGCGCCTCCCGTGACGCGCCAGCGTCAGTTCGGGCCAGTGATGCAGGTACCGCAGATTTCGTCTTTGCCGCGGGCGAGAGAAAAACATTGACGATAACCCTGCTGGCTCCGAAGCCGAGATCCACTTCCTCCTGGTGAGTCTGGAATCCCGGGGCGGTGACCGTGAGACGATAAGCGATCCGGAGAACGCCGGAGATTTCGAATCGACCATCGGAATTGGCCGGTTGTTCGGCCGCCACCTCGCCTTCGAGGGTTTCCAGCCGGATCTGCACGCCCGAGGGAATGACTTGCCCCTGGTCCGTGCGGACACGCCCTTCCAAGGTGGCCGAACGCTGACCAATTGCTGGCACCGCGCCCAGCACCCACAGGGCGACGAGGGAGAGAACCCGTAAATGTGTCGCGGCCGGAGGGAAAGCGCTTTGTGGCAGCATCGCTGCTCCACTTGCCATCCAAGCAACTTGGAACTGACAGCCTAGTTAGCCCTTAGCGGACTTTAGCACCCGGTGGGACCGGAGGCAACACCAGCCCGCCCGCTTACGACTCCCGGTAGCCGTAGAGCAGTCCTTCGTCCACACGCCCCACGCGCACATCGAGCAGAGTGTTCGGAGCACGGTCGGAGAAAGGCAGGGCGACCTTCAGGTAGTTGGTGCTGAGCGCCACGCGGGTATTCTCGCGGGCCTCATCCAGCGTGAGCACGGAGAGCGTACGGCCAATCTGGGCCGCAAGGAACGCCCGCCGCTTCTGGGCGATGAGGTTTCGCATCTCCTGACCGCGCTCGCGAATCACGCGTCCATTCAGTTGCCCGGGCCGGGCAGCCGCCGGAGTGCCGGGCCGCGCCGAATAGGGGAAGACGTGAAGATAGGTAAAGGGAAGCGACTCGATGAAACGCAGGCTCGTCTGGTGGTCCAGGTCCGTCTCGCCCGGGAAGCCCACCATGACGTCTGCCCCGATGGCGCAGTAGGGGATTTGCTCGTGAATCGCCCGGAGGCGCTCGGCGTATTGCGCGGCCCAGTAACGTCGGTTCATGAGGCGCAGGATGCGGTCGCAGCCGCTCTGCAAGGGCACGTGGAAGTGCTGCGCCATGCGCGGCTCACGGGCAACCAGGTCAATGAGCGCAGGACTGACGTCCATCACTTCGATGGAGCTGACGCGCAGGCGCGCGAGGGAGGTGTCTGTGAGAATCCGTTCCACCAGCCCCAGGAACGTGATGCGCCGTCCCAAGTCCTTCCCGTAACTTCCCAGGTTGATTCCCGAAAGCACAACTTCCTTGTAGCCGGCTTGCTCCAGCTCGCGCACCTGCGCAATGACCTCTTCCGGAGCCAGGCTGCGGCTGCGCCCGCGAACCTTGGGAATGACGCAAAATGAGCAGCGCGCGTTGCAGCCGTCCTGGACCTTGAACGTCGGCCGCGTGTGGTCGTCAGCGAACGCGGGCGCAAAATGGAACTGCTCGCCGATTTCTCCCACCAGCATTTGGGGCAAGCCCACAGCCGAGACGCCGCTGTCTATGGAAAGCTCAGCAGCCGGAGCGGGCGCGGTTTCGATTGGACGTCGCCTTTCGATCTGTACCAGTGCGGCCTGCCCGCTTCCTTCTGTCTTCTGACTTCTGACTTCTGACCCCGGTTGTTTGCCAAGGACATCCGCGATCAGATGCTTGTGCGAGTTCCCCACCACCCAGGCCACGCCGGGAAGCTGGGCGACCTCCTCGGGCGCACGCTGGGCGTAACAGCCTGTCACCAGAATTCGACAATAGGGATTCGCGCGATGGATGCGCCGAACGATCTGGCGGACTTCAGCGTCGGCGGTGGCGGTCACCGTGCACGTGTTCAGAACGGCAACCTGGCTCTGCTCCGCGCTCGGCGCTTCTTCGAGGCCGGCGTCCAGGAGTTGCCGCTTGACCGCGGCGCCATCTGCCTGGCTTGCCCGGCAGCCGAAATTGAGCAAGTGAAACGTGGCCATGCCTGAAGCACCATTCTATCCGACTCGCCGCTCGACCTGCCAGCCAGTTGCTACTGGGAGGTTCTCCGGGGCACCGGGAAGCGCTCACGCGAGTTCCGCGGTTTGCAGGGACAGCCGCGGGTATTTCAGCAGGCTAAGCTCTGAAGGTGGGAAACGCAGGTTTTTCGCGCTTCTTGCCTCTTTTTAGCGCGTCCGGAGGGGTAATTTTAGCGCTGCCAAAGCTGCCATGTACTTTGTTATCAGTAAGATGGCAGCTTTGGTAGCCTCAAAAAAACTATCTTTTAGTTTGGTGAGTTTGTGCCCTGTATTCGTCTTTTATTCGCCTTTTCCTGACTTGCGAACTCCGAGGTCGGATCTAGCAGCTTCTGCATGCACTTTCCCACCCGACTGCCTGGCTACCCTTTAGGCTACAAATATAGCACGCCTTGCCGGAGTTGTCAAGCGAAAAGTTGGCCCGGAAGGCTTTCCCCGGGCGCCCCTCCTCGGTTCCCAGCCTTCCGCATGGGCGCCTAGGGAGCATCACTCAGCAGCCGGGCATAGCACTCGTGGTCACGCTTCAGAAAGCAGACGAACACAACCTTCTCGACCGACTTCGCCACCGGCACGAACCTCCTGACTTCCTGGACCGCAATACTGGCCGCGCGCTCATAAGGGAACCCATAAGCGCCGGTCGAGATGCAGGGCAAGGCAATGGTTTTGATGCCGTGCTTCTCCGCCAGCGCCAGTGAATTCCGGTAGCAGGAGGCCAGCAGTTCGTCCTCCCCGTGCTTCCCGCCGTGCCACACCGGACCGACGGTGTGAATCACCCACTTGGCCGGTAGATTGTACCCCTTGGTGATCCGCGCCTCGCCCGTCGGGCAACCGCCCAGCGCACGACACTCTTCCAGCAGCCTCGGCCCCGCCGCGCGATGGATCGCTCCGTCCACACCCCCACCGCCCAGCAGCGTCGTGTTCGCGGCATTGACGATGGCGTCCACCCGCTGGCGGGTGATGTCACCTTGGACCGCCACCATTCTCTCGCAAGCCATCCTGACCTCTACTCTGGCAAGGTGCCTGATGTGTGACGCCGCGGACGCCCGCGATGGTCAGTACAGGACAGCGTTCTCACCCTTCTCGGCGACGAGCTTTTGGAAGTGTGCCACGATCTTATCGCGCCGCGCCATCACCGCCTCGACCTCGCCCTTGCTGAGGTGGCCCTTGGTTTTTGCCAAGAGTTCCGTCTTGTCCAACTGGCGCAGCTTCTCGAACAACTGTCGATCGCAATTCGTAAGGCCCCGGGATTCCTTCACCTCGTGGTAGAGGCGAAAAGCGCGCGTGAAGTCAATCATCCAGAGCTTCCAATCCTCGGTGATGAGCTGATTTCCCAGGTTCCGGTCGGTATCGTAAACCAGCTCGGCAAACACCCGTACCTTGTAGATTTGATTGTTCCAAGCGCCCACATCGGGCGGCTGCAAGTTCTGTTTGCGGCGCATCTCCTCGTCCCACTTCCAGGGAATCCACCAGCTCAACGCCCCCGGTTCACCTTTCCATTTGCGCTCCACCGTCACGGGCATCATGTCACCCAGGCCAATCAGCTTAGCCAGTTCACGGGCAGCGATGTTGAAGTGGTACGTATCCCGGAAGGCAAGCTCGACGCGCCCATCCTCGCCCTTCCAGTATAGCTTACTGACATTAATGCTCACAAAGGCGGCGTCGTGGGTCAGCGTGCCGTCGCTTAGCGTCAACCGCCAAGGATGAGTGATGCCTTTGCCGATTTCCTTGCTGTTGACGACTTGGGCCTTCAGCAGGAACTCTTCCTTTTGCCCGTCCGTCAGATTGGGTTCGTCACTTAGCTTTGGTTCCTGCGCTGCGAGAGCGACATTCGTGGCGGCCAGCCACACCGCCACCCCGAACGCCGGCGAGAGGCGACGGTAGAACATAGGACACCTCCTTCGGCGACTACTCCGGCTCGGTCGAGCCCTGCGAGCCTGCGCCGGGCGCTGGCCGCTCCCGGAGACTCACCGAGGCCACAGGGGCTTCAAAAGCATTTGAAACAACGTACAACTAATGCCGCCGCAGATCGATGTGGGTGGCGTGGAACTCATCTTTCTCATCGTACTTGCCCAGGCAGATCACGATCGAGCCATCGTTGACCTCGCTCATCTCGATGGTCTTCTCCCCCTGGGTCCACTTGGTCGAACTGTCGTAGTGGATCGTCCTCTGGATAGCTCCCTTGCGGACGTCAAGGGTCGAGGCATCCTTATGGAAACGGACAACCATGCCGTGCCAACGGGCTTCCTTCGCAGCGACGGCAGGCTTCTCCTTCTTCTCTTGGGCAACGGACGTTGACACGACGAATCCCATTGTCACCAAAATGCCGAGTAGAACTACGACCAAGATTCTCTTCATCACATCCTCCGTGGGTTGTGCGCCCTGTTGGCGCGAGACAGTCTCCTTCATTGGCGTGTCTTCGATGAGGCACAGTGTAGGTTCAAATCTCGCTGTTGTAAAGCGGTAATTAGGGATTTCACCTGAGCTTACAGGTCGGGATGTAACGGCTTACGTGATTGTGTGAAAACATGCCAGACGGGCCGCGCGGACGCCGTCCGCCCCTATGCGGACTTCCGCAGCGGGAGCCGAATCAGGACGTAGGCAATTACTCCGAACGCCACGAGCGAAATCCACCCGCCCCAGGGGGCAAGGAAAGGCAGGGCATCGAGGCCGGTGAGGAGCTTGGTGAGCGACGTGATGCCAGTGAGGAACAGCGCGGCGAGCATGATTCCCGTGATAGCTTCCCCGGCAATGAGGCCGGAAGCCAGCAGTGTTCCCCGCTCTTCATACTTGGCGCTTTCTTCCGGCGAGAGCTTCTGGCGGCTGGCCCACTGGTCGGCAACCCACCTCATCATGCCGCCCACAAAGATCGCCGAAGTCGTTTCCAGCGGCAGATACATCCCCACGGCGATGAGCATGGGTGAAGGCGCCTTGATCATGACCAGGGCGACGCCGAACAGCAGGCCCATCAGGATGAGTCCCCAGGCCATCTGCCCGCCTACGATGCCCTGCGCAAGCTGCGCCATCAGGCCCGCCTGCGGCGCGGGGAGCTTGAGCCCGCCGATGCCACCGCTCGCCAGATTCGCTTCGTGCAGGGCGATGATGGGCAGAATCAAGAAGAAGGAGACCGCCGTGACGCTCAGCACCTCGACCAGTTCCATCTTCCAGGGCGTCCCGCCGAGCAGATAGCCGGCCTTCAGGTCTTGTATCAGGCTGCCGGAAACGCAACAGGCGCAGCAAACCACCGACGCCACGCCTAGCACCGCCGCCACGCCGCCCAACCCTTTCACGCCGATAGCAACCATCACCAGCGCGGCGATGACCAGGGCGGCGAGGGTGAGCCCCGAGACCGGCTGGTTCGAGGAACCTACCAAACCCACCAGATAGCCACCGACCGCCGCCAAGAAGAAGCCGCTCAGCGTCATCACGATGGCGGCCAGAATGGCCGCGCCCCAGCTGTGGGCGAAATGGAAATAGATGATCGTGATGGGAATCACCAGCGCCACGATGGAAATGACGATCCACTTGATAGGGATGTCGATGTCCAGGCGAGTGCGTGCCGCAGCGGCTGCCTCCGTGGCTGCCGTACGCGCCGCAAACGCACCGCGGATAGAGCGAAGAATAGGGTCGCGCATGCTGTAGAGCGTATAGACCGCCCCCACCAACATGGCCCCTACCGCGATCGGCCGAACCACGTTGTACCAGACCGTGTAGCTGAGCAAGTCCCAGGATGCGGTGCCTCCGACTGTGCCGCCAAGGCGACGGGGCAGGTCGGGATCAATGAAAAGCACGAGCGGAATCAGCACCAGCCAGGCGATGACGCCGCCGGAGAAGTTGATGGCTGCCAGGCGCGGTCCAATGATGTACCCAATGCCAATGAGCGCGGGTGACGCCGAGGGCGTGGTGTAGGCGATGCCTCCCGTGTACGCCACGTCGCCGATGGGTTCTTTCTGAAAGCCAAAGTAGCCAATGACGGACTTGGGAAAATGCACGAAGAAGGTGACTGAATCCTTAAAGAACTGGAGGCCTTTGTCGTCTTTCAGCACTTGCAGAAACGCGCCAAGCCCTAGAGCTCCGAAAACGTATTTGGGCGCGTCGGTGGCGCCCTGCTGACCGGCTTTTACCACTTCCGCGCTGGCCGTGCTCTCGGGAAAGGGCAAATCGGATTCGACACAGAGCGGCCGGCGCAAGATGATGATGAAGAAGATCCCCAACAGCCCGCCCGCGAGGAGGATGAACGTCCCCACCCAGAAATGGCTCCGCAGGTCGGTCCAGAGGCGCTGGCCGCCAACATTCACCATCATGAAGGCGGGAATGGTGAAGATGGCGCCGGCCACCAGCGCCTCACCCACCGAGGCGGCCGTGCGCGTCAGGTTCTGTTCCAGCACTCCGCCGCGAAAGAATGGCAGGCGAAACAACGCAATGGCAATTACCGCCGCCGGAATCGTGGCCGCCACCGTCTGCCCGGCCTTCATCCCCAGGTAGGCGTTGGCCGCGCCAAACAGCGCCGCCATCAGGATGCCGACGATTACGGCCTTGACCGTGAACTCGGGTTCTTTGGAATCGTGGGGGACGAAGGGCTTGAATTCAGGCACGCGAACCTCGCCGCCAGCTGTTAAGAGTCAAGAGTTGAGGGTCGAGAGTCAAGAGCCCAGAGGGCGAAACGGACCACCGGTTACTGCTGCCGCGTAGAGGATCGTTCATCCCGCTGCCCCACCTTTGTCCTCAGATTGTGCAACATCCGGGCCAAGCCCGTCGATCTCAGACAACACGGCACTGACGGCTTTGGGCTCAAGGAAACCCAAATCTCGACTGACCATCAGCAAGTACTCGGTTTCAACCAGTGAGCCTTCGGCGATGTTCAGGAAGTGGGCGTATTCCTGCCTGCTCTGTCGCTTCGAGCCTTCAGCGATGTTCGTGGGAACTGACAGGGCGGCACGTCGTAGCTGGGCTACTAACCCAAATCGTTCATCCGGTGGGAGAGCCCTCGTCAAATGGTACACCTTTAGCACCAGCGCATGACCTTGCTGCCATACCTTCAGATCGGTGAACCTCTGCACCGCCACCCCTCTGCGAGACGGAAACTTGCCCTTTCAACTCTCGACTCTCAACCCTCGACTCTTAACCGCTCTTCAGCTACTGCCCCAACAACATGAGGTACCGCGCCACCGTCTCAATGCCGCGATAGAAATTCGGCAGATGGAACTTCTCGTTCGGGGCGTGGAGGTTATCGTCGGGCAGGCCGAAGCCCATCAGGACACTCGGGATGCTGGCGTGCTTCAAGAACACGCCGACGATGGGGATAGACCCTCCGCAGCGCATGTAAACCGTCTCCTTGTGGAAGACCTGCTCTAGGGCGTTGGCGGCGGCGGCGATCCAGCGGCTCTCCGTCGAGACCACCGAGGCGGGCGCCGAACTCAGCACGCGTACGGCAGTCTTGATGCCTTTCGGCGTCAGCTTTTTCACGTGGGCTGTGTACTGGCGAATCGCTTCCTTCGGGTTCATGTCGGGGACCAACCGCATGCTGACTTTGGCCGTGGCCACCGCTGGGATGACGGTCTTGGCGCCCTCGCCCGTAAACCCGCCGCGAATGCCGTGAACCTCAAACGTCGGGCGAGCCCAGGTGCGCTCGAGAACCGAGAAGCCCTTCTCGCCCACCAGGGCCGTGGAGCCGACTTCCTTCTTGAGATATTCCTTTTCGTTAAACGGCAGCCGCTTCCAGGCCGCGAGTTCCTTGGCGCTGGGCTTCTTCACGCGCTTGTAGAAGCCAGGGATGCGGATCTTGCCGTCAGGGCCCTTGAGCCCCGTAATGATCTCCGCCAGCGCCTGGAAGGGATTGGGGGCTGCCCCGCCGTACGTTCCGGAATGCAGGTCGTGGCCGGCGCCGCGCGCTTCGATCTCGGTGTAAACCAGACCGCGCAAGCCGGTGGTGAGCGTGGGCAAGTCCGGCGCGAACAATTCCGTGTCGCAGACGAGCGCGGCATCGGCTTTCAGCCGGTCCGGATGCGCGGCCACATACTCCTCGATGTGCTCGCCACCGGTCTCTTCCTCACCTTCAATCAGGAACTTGACGTTGACGGGCAGCTTACCCTCGGCCTTCAAGAAGCCCTCCACGGCCTTCAGAAGCAGATAGATTTGTCCTTTGTCGTCCGACGCCCCACGCGCGTAAATGTTCTGGTCGCGGATGGTGGGCTCGAACGGGGGCGACTTCCATTCGTCCAGCGGATCAGGCGGCTGCACGTCGTAGTGGCCATAGAGAAGCAAGGTGGGCTTGCCGGGGGCCTCCAGCCACTCCGCGTAAACTAGCGGATTCTGGTTTTCCTTCCCTTCGATGATCTCCACGCTGCGCATGCCCATCCCGCGCAGCTCATTCGCCACGAACTCCACCGCACGCCGAACGTCCGGCTTATGTTCAGGGAGCGCTGAGATGCTGGGTATCCTGAGCAGGTTCTTCAGCCCTTCGAGAAATTGGTCGCGGTTTGCCTGGTAGTAGTCAAAAGCTGTGCTCGCCACGGTTTTTCTCCTGGTTTAACTGTCCTCTTCCGGCCGTGCTCCTGCAAGGGAGGCAACTCCCACTGCCGGACAGCTTGGCCGTACTCAAGGGCGCGGGCAGTCTACACCGCGCCCTTCCGCGCGTCAATTTTGGAAAGAGTAATTCCGCCGCCGATGCGGAGTTTACCCCGCCAGCGTGGCCGCCGACAGCCCGTCTCCACCTACTTGGGCAGAACCGGCTCCTGGACCGCAACTGGCTCGCCGGTGAGAGCATTCAGGAACTCGACCAAGTCCGCCTGCTCCTTCTTCGTCAGCCTCAGCGGCTTCATTTTCGGGTCCAGGTTCGGATTGCGCACGCCGCCCCGATCCATCAGCGCGACGACCGCTTCTATCGTCTTCTCACTGCCGTCATGCAAGTACGGCTCAGTGTTCGCAAGGTCGCGCAAGGTGGGCGTCTTGAAGGCCCCTTTGTCTTTCTCGTTCTTCGTCACCTTGTAGCGGCCGAGGTCAGGATTACGCTTGTCCATGCCCACCCCGAGGTTGTGGTATCCCTCGTCGGTGAAGTTCGGCAAGGGGTGGCAATGGGCGCAATTGCCCTTGCTCATAAACACCGCGAAGCCGCGCTTGGCCGATTCCGAGAGGGCGTTGGCGTCGCCGGCTTGAAAGCGGTCGAAGGCGGAATTCCCCGAAAGCACGGTGCGCTCGAAAGAGGCGATGGCTTTGGCCACGCGGTCCGCCGTGATCTCTTCCGACCCGAACGCTTTCTGGAAATCCGGCTTGTAGGCAGCGATCTTGGCGAGGCTCGAAACCATCAGGGGCAGCGAACTGGCCATTTCGACGGGATTCTGGACGGGCCCCAGCGCCTGTTCCTCGAGCGAAGCGGCACGCCCGTCCCAGAACTGCGCCTTGCTGTAAAGGCGGTTCAAGACAGTGGGCGAATTCCGATCGCCTAGCTGTTTCTTGACACCGTCCGAAAACGACGCGTCGTCTGCGAATCCGTGTTTGGGCTTATGACAAGTGGCGCAAGAAATCGCGCCATCAGCCGAGAGCCGCGGATCAAAGTAGAGTTTCTTGCCTAGTTCGACCTTGGCGGTGGTCAACGGATTATCAGCGGGAATCCATTTGGTGTGGTCCTTGTCCAGGCCAAGGGGAATTTGCAGGGGGTAAGGCGTGAGATCAGCCACAGGTTTGATTTCCTGCCGGCAACCACCGATGACGACGGTCAACACTCCCAGGAGAACGACGCCTATCAACAAAACAACAGCCGGTGTTGAGTTCTTTCCGTGCATGGAGTCGGGACCTCCTTCAATCCAGTCAACCTGGAGGATAGGGACGAAGCGAGGGAACGCAGGGGCAAAGCTTCACGATGACCTTCAAAAGTTGTAGAGATACGAAAACTTCACAAACAGGCCCGCCGCCGTGGACATCAGGCCGGCGCGGGACCGGTCGAGCAGCGCGGCCTGCTCCAGGGCCAAGCGATTGTAGTTCTCGAGCATGTTGCTGTAGCCCACATAAAGTGCCGTCCCCGGATGCAGCAGGTACCTGACGAGGACGTCACCGGTCAGGGTCTTGGCATACTCGAGAGACGAAAGTTGTGCGGCGGGCAGGACATTAGAGTACTGCCCGATGACCCGCAACGAAAGCCGCGGGGTGAATTGATAATCCCACTTCGACCGAAAGATGTTGTTGTTGAAAACGTTTCGGTTCTGGTCAATCGTCACGAAGCGATCTTCGAGCATGGTGTTTTCGACCGCCAGGCGCGTCGTGGGGCGCACAGTCATGTGGAAAGAGAACTCATTCCCCTGTCCCAGGAAGGAACTCGTTCCTTCCGCCGGCGAGTAGTTGATCTGCTGGCCCCACCCATACCATGCGCCCGCGCTGAACCACCGACTCCGCCGCGTATGGACACCGAACTCGTAGCCCCGCTCCAAGAAATCGCTTCCTTCGTAACGCTCGCGCTTGTAGCGGTAGCTGGCGGAAGCGTCTGTCGCCTGGGCAAACTCGATCCAGAACCCCGGGTACATGGCGTAGTCCTGGCGGACATTCCGGTGGTCCAGGAGCACGTTGCCGCCGAGGGAAGGCTGCCAGGCCACCACCCAGCGATTTTCCGGCCGGAACGTGTAGCCCCCAAAGCCCCCCAGCGCGCGGTAGTCCACGCGCGGAATGAAACCGGAGGCCACTTCGAGGTCCGGGGAACGCTCGTTGAATCCCAGGTAGGAGTTCCAGTGGCGAGTGAAATGGTCGAGGCTGAAACGCAGGGCCTTTCCCTGCTTGGATATCCCTTCCAGGTCTTGGCTGAAGGACTTGAGGGCTTGGAATCCCAGTCCAGTGGTCTTCGAGATTTTCCAGCGCCCATCCACTCCCAGCACACGATTGAAGGCCCGACGGAACTCCCAATCGCTCCAGATCAGGCCCACCGCTGACTCCCGGCGGATGTCGCGGCTGAGGCGGAGGACGTTGAAGAAAGCGCGCTGCCCGAAGGAGGAATCCTCCGGCGCCACCGACTCGCCCGGCCCCCGGTCGTCGGTGGCCAAGGCGGCGATCGTATAGGGGCCGACCTTCCCCGTCAGTTTCGCGCCAAACTGCGGGTCGGAAATGCGGCGCGTGAAGAGCACCTGGATCGGCGTTTCGAAGTAGTTGCTGTTCTCCATGAAGAACGGACGCTTCTCCGGGAAGAAGACTTCGAAACGCCGGTTCACGGTGATCTGCGGTTCATCCGACTCAACCTGGCTGAAATCGGGATTCAGGGTGGCATCCAGGGTGAGGTTGGAGGCCAACACCCACTTGGCGTCGAGCCCCAGGCGCGCTTTCAGCCGATCCCGTTTGAATTGAGCTGTTTCCTTGTCCAAAAAGCGTTGCGAGGAAAAGAAGCCATAGGGCGTGAACTGGATGTTCTTGCCCGGCGAAATGTCTTGCAGGCCGCGAGCCTCCGCTTCCTGAACGAGCCAGCCACTAATGCTTCGCGAAATCCTCGGCCAGGTACTGAACTCGTTGTAGCGGGGGATCGAGCGCATAAGCACAATGCCCCAGGTCTGCTGCTGGCTCGGGGAGAACCGCAGGCTCTTGAAAGGGATGACCATCAGGGTGGCATAGCCATTCGGCGTCAACCGGCCTTCGGAATACCACAAGGTGTCGAAGCTCTGGTCCTCGCCTCGCAGCTCATCCACGAGCGAATCTTCTTGGATGCCCAGCGCGTTTACGGCGAAGGCGTAGCCGCGCCGGTGGTCGTAATAGGTATCGATGATCACGCCGACGTGATCGTCGCCCCCAATGGCATCGCGCCGGGTGACGTGGGCGCGGATCTTCTCCGGCTCGTTGTCCAGGCAGATGAAACCCACATAGAGGTTCTTGTCGTCATAAGCCAAGTAAGCGGTCGTTTGCTGGCTGGCCGTTTCACCTTCGCGCGGATCGTGCTGAACGAGGTCCTTCACAGCCGCCGCCCGCCGATCCGCATCACCGCTCACGATTTCTTCGAGCGTCAGGGGACGATCCACACGCGGGATGGCCGTGAAGAGCGGAGGTGGAGCATCGTCGGCCGCCCGCGACGCGGGAAGGGCCAACACCCCGAGGCCAACCGCGAGAAGCGTGAGCGGTACGACGCGCCTCAGCCCCCTGCGGATAAGGTTCGATTGTCCAGCTCGAACGAAATGGTCCATTCTGGTTTTGAACTTACCGAGAAGCACGTCGCGTTGCCTGAATCACTTGCGGCGAGGAGACTCAGGAGACGGGGTAGCTTAACCCGGTTCTCGCCACGCGACAAGACCCCTTTGACCCCCGGCAGTCCAGATGCCTGTCTAGAGCCCGCCGCGACAACCATCGCCGCAGCAAAAGATCGGGAAGGCGCTATTCAGCTTGGGATGGTGGTGACGCGGCTGGCTCTTCTCCCGCCGGAGGGTGGGCATAACGGTTCCGCACCACTACCAGGTAGTGGATGCCGGAAGCCAGCGTAAAGGTTGCGGTAAGCAGAATGCAGATGTGGAGCAAGGTCGCAGTGAGCAATAGAATGTGGGCTTGAAACCCCACGGCCACAAAGACGGTCGTCACCTGCACGGTCGTCGAAATCTTCCCCAGGATGCTGGGGCGGAAGGGCCGGTATCCAGCGACCAGGATGATGAGGAGCGCGATTATGACAATTGCCAAGTCGCGGCTCAGAACCAGGATGGTGAGCCACCAAGGCAGCACGTCGCGAAAGGCGAGCACCAGGTAGGCGGTGGTCATCAGGGCCTTGTCCGCGATGGGGTCGAGCGCCATACCCAGCGGCGTCTGCTGGTGGAAAATCCGTGCCACCGCGCCGTCTACCACGTCCGAGATGGCTGCGGCGGCCAGGACGGCCAGCGCCCAACCGTAACTTCGCTCAATCACCAGGATGGCAAACACCGGGACAAAAACCAGCCGCAGAATGGTGATCTGATTGGCGGGAGTCAGCGCGCGCGAGGGCATGGTTTCCTTGCCACTATACCGGGCGAAGTTCGAGGGTGTCAAACCGCGCGTCCGGGGACCGGTGAAGACCTGTCCGGTGCAGTGGGGCTCAATCCGAGAGGGTCACATGCGCGGGGTTTCGATGCCGAGGTATTCCTGAATAGTCAGCCCCACTTTTTGACGGAACCGATCGGCCAAGGAAGGGAGTATGCCACTCGGTTCGTCCCAGGCGATGCGCTCGACGCGATGGATGGGGTAGAAGACCGTCGTCATCCCGACCGTAACCTCTTCCGGGTGGAGGATCTGCCGGACGAAATCGTCAAAAGAGTTGAGTTCAATACCACGCACCGTCACGCCGGCGGCGCCCAGCGCCAGGAGTTGCCCCCAGATTTTCTCCTTGGGCGCCGTCAAGCTCACAATGACGATGCTGTTGATTTCCACGTTCCACCTTGCTTGACTGCCCCGCTGCTTCCGCGGCAGAGGCGGGAATGGGGCATTAGCGTTCGACGAGCATGGCTATGCCCTGCCCTCCCCCAATGCACAGGGCCGCCAGCCCTAAATGAAGATTACGCCGGCGCATCTCATGAAGCAACGTCACCAGGATGCGCGCGCCGCTCGCCCCAATAGGATGGCCCAAAGCGATGGCGCCGCCGTTGACGTTGGTCTTGGCGAGGTCCAGCCCCAAGGCGCGAACCACCGCGAGCGACTGCGCCGCGAAGGCTTCATTGAGCTCGACCAGCTCAATCTGCTCGAGCTTCAGTCCGGTTCTTCCTAGAACCTTCTGAATCGCCGGAACCGGCCCCAAGCCCATCAGGCGCGGCTCAACGCCCGCCGAGGCGTAAGCCCGGATGCGTGCCAGCGGTTCCAGCCTCTTCGCTCGCGCTCGCGACTCAGCCATCACCACCAGCGCCGCCGCGCCGTCGTTGATGCCGCTGGCGTTGCCCGCCGTCACCGTGCCGTCTTTCTTGAACGCGGGCTTGAGCCTGGCCAGCGCTTCGTAGGTGCTCCCGAAGCGGGGGAACTCATCCTGGGCGAACATCACCGGCTCGCCCTTTTTCTGCGGGACAGGGAAGGGGACGATTTCCTCTTTGGACCTTCCGGCCTTGATGGCTGCCTCGGTGCGTTGCTGGCTCTCGAGCGCGAAACGGTCCTGGTCTTCGCGGCTGATCTGGTATTGCTCGACAATGTTCTCTGCCGTCAGGCCCATATGGACGCCGCCGCTCAGCATACAGCTCAGCCCGTCGGAGATCATCACGTCGAGCATCTCCCCGTGCCCCAGCCGATTGCCCCAACGCGCACCCTTCAGCACGTAGGGGGCCTGGCTCATGGACTCGGTCCCGCCCGCCACGACGATTTCCGCGTCGCCGCAGGCGATGGCCTGCGCCGCGAGTGCCACAGATTTCAATCCCGACCCGCAGACTTTGTTGACCGTGTGTGACGGGACTGAGACGGGAATCCCCGCCTGGATAGCCGCCTGGCGAGCCGGGTTCTGGCCCAGGCCGGCCTGAAAGATGTTGCCGAAAACTACTTCGTCGACTTCGCTGTTTTCTAGGCCGGCGCGGCGAAGCGCCTCGCCGATCACGTGGCTGCCGAGAGCGATGGGCGAGACGTCCTTGAGCGCACCGCCGAAACTGCCGACCGCTGTGCGCGTCCCGCTGACGATGACCGCGGTTTCCACGGTACCTCCCATGTGGGCATCGGATATCCTCACTCCGTAAGCCAGGCGGCGCAGCCTCACACCTGGTACACACGGATTTGAGGATCGATCAGAAGCCTCGGCTCGGTCGCTTTCTGTACGGCCTCGACAGTCACGCCGGGACCGAGTTCCTTCAGCAGCAGCCCTCCCGGAGTCACCTCTATGACGGCGAGTTCGGTGATGATCGTATCGACCACGCCAGGGCCGGTCAGGGGCAGGGTACAGCGCTTGAGAATCTTGGGCTTGCCCTCGCGCGTGGTGTGTTCCATGGCTACGATGACGCGCTTGGCGCTGGCCACCAGATCCATCGCGCCCCCAATGCCCTTCACCATTTTCCCCGGGATCATCCAGTTCGCCAGATTGCCCTGCTCGTCCACTTCCATGGCGCCGAGCACAGTCAGGTCGACATGGCCGCCGCGAATCATCACGAAAGACTCGGCGCTGTCGAAGTACGCGCAGCCGGGAATCTCCGAGATCGTCTCCTTGCCCGCGTTGATGAGGTCGGGGTCCTCTTCCCCTTCGATCGGATACGGCCCCACACCCAGCATGCCATTTTCGGATTGCAGCACCACTTCAATACCAGGTGGAATGTAGTTGGCCACGAGCGTCGGCATGCCGATGCCCAGGTTGACGTAATAGCCGTCCTTCACCTCTTGGGCTGCCCGGCGGACGATCACCTCACGCTTGTCCATTAGGACCTTTTCCTCACCGTGCGTTTCTCAATGTGTTTCTCGAAGTGGTCGCCTTGGATGAGCCGCTGCACATAGATGCTCGGGGTGATGATCGAATCCGGATCGAGTTCGCCGAGTTCGACAATCTCTTCCACTTCGGCAATGGTCACCTTCGCGGCGGTTGCCATCAGGGGATTGAAGTTCCGCGCCGTCTTCCGGTAGATGAGGTTGCCCCACCGGTCGCCCTTCCACGCTTTGACGAAGGCGAAATCGGCCTTGAGCGCCCGCTCGAGCAGGTACGGGCGGCCCTCAAATTCGCGCGCTTCCTTCCCCTCCGCGATGACTGTTCCCGCGCCCGTGGGCGTGAAGAAAGCCGGAATGCCCGCGCCGCCAGCGCGAATGCACTCGGAAAACGTTCCCTGCGGAATCAATTCAGCCTGGAGTTCGCCCTTCAGCACCAACTCTTCATACAGTTTGTTCTCACCGATGTAGGTGCCGATAATTCTCTTGATCTGGTGGTTTTCCAACCAGCGCCCTACACCTCGACCCTCCACTCCGGCGTTGTTGCTGATGGCGGTGAGATGCTTGACACCCTTGCGGCGCACCGCCTCGATCAGGTTCTCCGGCGTGCCACACAAACCGAAGCCACCCACCATGATGGTGGCGCCATCCGTGACATCGAAGATGGCACCTTCAGCGCTGGGATAGACCTTGTTCACGAGGATGCCTGCAATGGCTGCTGGAACTGCACTTGGAGAGCGTGCGAATCTTGCTCGCTTTTGCCCCCATTTCCCTAGCTATCTAATTGATCCTTAAACAGATACCACTCTTAGCTTCGTTCTTGCCCAATTTTTGGCCATTTCTCTTTGTTTTCAATAACATACTAGCTTTGCATTTTCCCTATATATAGGGGTACATCTTATCAGTTTTGACCACCATTTTCTGAGCTATCTAATTGATCCTTAAGCAGATATCGCCGTCAGTTTCGGCTGTTCTCCATTCTCGGCTATTTCCTTTTTTTTCAACAACATACTAGCTTTGCATTTAAGTAGGGGGACATTTTACTACTCGCCTTGGGCCCCCGTCTCCCACAAAAACCCATCCTTCCCGTGCCTTCCCCGCTTAGAATTGCGGCGTCTTCGGCGCGCACCGCCATACCGTGCCCTCCGCACGGAACTGGTCCCCGCAGGGCCTTCTCCGCCATCGTCTAGCCTAATACTATAACACAACTTCGTGCGAAATGCAAGAGACAAAAAGCCCCTCCGGAGATCGAGCCCCGGCGTACTTGCCCCTTCAGGCTTTCTTGGCTTTCAGTGTCTTTGTTTCCGCGGCGAAGCGGTCCGCGAGCTTGGGCCGGTCGGCGTCCTCCCAGTGCTGGGCGGTGATGGTCTGCTGGATGCGCGCGTTGCGATCCTTGACCGGCGGGTGGGTGCGCGTCCAGAAGGACTTTGCGCCCTGCTCGGTGGCCTGGTCGAGCCTGGTGAGAAACCGCGCCAATCCGTCCGCGGGATAACCCGCCGCGTGCGAGTACTTCACCCCGCGCTGGTCAGCGTCGAACTCGTCGCTGGGGGCAAGGCCCTGGTCAATGAGCTTGATCAGGATGCCCTTCGACATCTTGTGGAGATAGGCGCTGCCGGGCATGCGGTCCTTGGCTTCCTCCATCCCTGCGCGCATGGTCTTGTCGCGTTCCACGATTTTGAGGACGTGCTTCCCTGCCACGTGACCCACCTCGTGAGCCAGAACCCCTGCCAGTTCCGATTCGTCCTCGCACAGTACTACGGCGCCGCGGGTAATGAAGATGTAGCCGCCCGGCGCGGAGAAAGCATTGATATCGTCGGAATCGAGGACCGCGAAATGATAGGTGATGTCTTGCCGTTCCGCCTGCGCCGCCACCGTGGCGCCTACCATGTTGACGTAGCGGGTCAGCGCCTCGTCCTTATACAGGTGGAAGAAAGCCACGACCTTGGCGGCAACCTCCCGCCCCACTTCGCGCTCTTCTTCGACCGTCATGGGCTGCAGGGCTTTCTGGGCCTTCTGTGCTTTGTCGGCGGCTTTCTTCAGGAAGTCCCCGAACTGCGCCTGGGCCTCGGGCGCGCGCCCCAGCAGCGCGAGGACGGCCACCATCTGCGTGGCCCACAGCCCGATGCGAAACGCCGTAGTTCGCTTCATCTACTCCTCCTCACTGCTTGGGCTTCAGTTGCCCGCCGTCCTGGAATTTCTTCACGTCCTTTTCCGGAATGGAGTAATTTTCCATCGCCTTGACCGCTTGCCGATCGGCGGCGGTGGGTTGGGCGTCGCCAATCTGCTCGCCTTCGCCAACGGTCTTGCTGCCGGCCGTGCGGGTCGCTTCCTGCTGCTCCGAGCTTTGGCCGGTGACGGCCTTGAGGCCTCCGAAGAACCCCCCACCCTTCTTTTTCTTCTGCTGGTCTTTGTCAGACTTCTCCTGACTCTGCTGGGACTGGTCCGGTTGGCTCTGGTCCTGGGGGCTGGTGGGAGGAGCCCCCCAGGCCATCAACACAGCAAAAACGATCAGCAATGTGAGCAGCCTGCAGGTTCGTCTCATGGCGCGGCCTCTTTTGCCTTGGCGGTATCGGTTATCCCCAACAATTCGTAAACCACAATCTTCTGGGCCTTGCCCTTCACTGAAATTTCTCCCAGCGGGCGCACCTGGGCTTTGTCTCGGATCTGCTGGTAGGTGGCATCGCTGATGACGATGGTCGCATGCAGCTCCTTCGTGGCGCTTTCCAGTCGCGAGCCGAGGTTGACGCTGTCCCCGATGACCGTGAAATCCATCCGCTGCTCCGACCCGATATTGCCAAAAAGCATCTCGCCCGTGTTGATGCCGACGCCGACCTGAAGCGTCGGCCGCCCCTCACTCTGCCACTTTTGATTCAGTTTTTCCAGCCCGTCGATCATGTCGAGCGCCGCGCGCGCCGCCAGTTCCGCGTGATTCGGCTGGGCGAGCGGCGCTCCCCAGAAAGCCATCACGCAATCGCCGATAAACTTGTCGAGCGTACCGTGGTGCTTGAAGATGACGGAAACCATCATGTTTAAGTGCTCGTTCAGGGTGGCGACCACGGCTTCGGGCGGCAACTTCTCCGAGATGCTCGTGAACCCGCGGATGTCGCTGAAGAGCACCGTCAGGTTGCGCTTTTCCGCGCGCAGGCTCTCCCAACTGAAATCCTGCATGATAGTCTCGACAAGCTGAGGCGAGAGGTACTTGGTGAGCGTGCGGCGGTAGCGGCGCTTCTCGCGGCCCTCGGTCGCATACCGGGTCAGGGTTGAGCCGGTGAACGCTACGACCCCTGCGGCGAGCGGCCCTACCATGGGCGCCCAGAGGCCGTGGCTGTGAAAAAGACCGCATACACCCGCGAAATAGGCCAAACCCACCAGCACGGCCAGGAGCGTATAGAGCAGCGCCGAGCGAAGCAGGTACACGACTCCCGCCATCAATAACGCCAGCAGCAAGATGATCGTCGCTGCCCAGCGCTCCGGCGCCGCGCGCAGGAAGTCGCCCCGGAGCAGGTTGTCGACCAACGTGGCATGGACTTCCACGCCCGGATAGTTTTCGGAAAAAGCATTGGAGAGAAGGTCGGAAGCGCTCGTCGCCGTCGCGCCGATGAGCACGATCTTGTCTTTGAACACTCCGGGAGGAATCTCGGGCTTCTGCCCGCTCTCGTAGGCTAGGGCGGAATTGAAAACCTTCCAGACCGAATAGTGTTTGTAGGTGTACGCGGGGCCGTACCAGCGGATGAGCAGTCGGCCCTGCTTGTCCATCGGTACGTCGTGGCCCGCGAATTTCAGGCGCGGACCCGGCGCCACGTCCACGTCGAGTTTTTCCCCCAGTGCCCGCGCGGCCACGGCCACCGGGAAAGAGGCATAGTACTCGTCGCGAAACCGAAACAGTGGCATGACCGTCCGCACCGGCCCGTCGGGGTCAGACTGGACGGTGATACAGCCCATGCCCGCCGCCAGCCGCAGGAATTCGTCTTGCGAGAGGTCGATTCCGGAGTAAGTTCGCAACACGAGTGGCACTTGCTGGTTGATCTGAAGGGCAAAAGGCGAGAGGCTCTTGCGCAGCCTTTCCTGCGCGGAAGGATCTGTCTCGCGGAAGGTCCCCATGTTGAGGGCAAACGCGAGGACTGCGCTGGGGCGCTCAGCCAGCGCCTCGGCGAGCATGGCGTCATCGCCAGCGTGAGGGTCGTCACCCTGAAAAATCAAGTCAAGGCCGATTACCCGCGCCCCCCACTGGTTGAGATAATGGACCAAACCCGCATAGAGCTTCCGCCGCCAGGGCCAGCGGCCGAAATTATCGATCATGTCTTGGGAGGCGAAACTCGTGTCGTCCAGCGCGATGATGACAATGTCGCGACTGGCGCGGCGCTCCTGGGTGAAGGTGCGGAACCGCCAATCAAGCGATTTGCGCTCCAGGGTGTCCAGCCAGCCCAGGCGCTCCGCTCCCAGAACGAGCAGACCGCTCGCCAGGCCCAACGCCACGGCCTGTAGGGCCTTCGATTTCGCCCATTGGCGGAGGAAATTCATGCGTAGCGGCGCCCTTCAGGGCGGCACGGGCCTAAGGCGGTCACAGACCGCCGATACATCGGGCGCTACTTGCCCTCGCGCAATCGCTCCCGAAGCTTCAGCGCTTGCTTGAAGTCCCGTTCGAGCTCCCTGTCGCTCAGATGCAGCTTCATTGTTTCCAGCTTGTCAATCAACGCCTCGAGCGCGGACTGGATATTTTCGATGTTCGTCAGGCAAATGTCACGCCAGAGGCTGTAGGGGCTCTCAGCCAAACGCGTCACGTCCCGAAAACCCGCGGCGGCAAGCTCCAGGGGCAGGAAGTCCTCGGCCCCCTGCTCGGCGATCATGCTGGCCACGCCGGAGGAGACCAGTTGCGGCAGGTGGGAAAGAAAGGCGACCGCGCGATCATGGGTTGAGGCGTCCATCACGAACGGTCGCGCGCCCAGCGCTTCGAGCAGAGAGGAAAATGCCTTCACGCGCTCGTCCGCCAGGTGATCCGGAGAGAGCGGCGTCAAAACATAGCGCGCGTTCTCCAGCAGCGCGGCGTCGGCGTTTTCGAGACCCGAGCGCTCCTTCCCGGCCAGGGGATGCCCACCGAGAAAGAGCGGTTCTTCGCCCAAAACCTCCCGGGCTCGCTGACAGATCAGGCGCTTGGTGCTGCCCACATCCGTAACGAGCGCCCGCGGCAGGACGGCCTCTTTCAACTGCGGCAGCAGATCGAGGATGACTCCCACCGGTGTCGCCAAAATGATGACGTCAGCATCGCGCACCGCCGTCGGAAGATCGGCACTCCCCTCATCGACCGCACCCGCGGCCAGGGCGCGGTTCAGCACTTCCGGCCGGTCGCAGCCCACCCGGCGCGCCGGGACCCCGCGCTGCTTGAGCGCGAGCCCCCAGGACCCGCCCATCAGGCCCAGGCCGACGATCGAGATGTGTTGAAAATCCATGGACACGCCAAAAAGAAGCCAGAAATCAAAATCAAGGCCGCCAAGCGGAGCTCCGAGTTCTCACATGCCTGCTGAATCCCTGATCCCGAATCCTAAATCGTCCTCCCCACCGCCGGCACGATCATCCGCAACTCTTTCATCAACTGCTCGAACTGGGCTGGATAGAGCGACTGGGCGCCGTCGCTCACCGCCTGGTCGGGATCGTGGTGGACTTCGATGAGGAGCCCGTCAGCTCCCGCGGCCACCGCGGCGCGCGCCATGGGCGCCACCTTGTCGCGCCTGCCAGTCCCGTGCGAAGGGTCAGCAATGATGGGCAGATGAGAGAGCTTCTTGATGACCGGAATGGCCGAGATATCCAGCGTGTTGCGCGTGTAGCTCTCAAACGTGCGGATGCCGCGCTCGCACAGGATGACGTTGTAGTTACCTCCGGCCATGATGTACTCTGCCGAGAGCAGCAACTCTTCGATCGTGGCGGCGACGCCGCGCTTAAGCAGAATGGGTTTCGCAACCTTGCCGAGTTCCTTCAGCAAGTTGTAGTTCTGCATGTTGCGCGCGCCCACCTGGAGCACGTCCACATATTCAAGCACCATGGGAATCTGCGTGTGGTCCATCACTTCCGACACCACCAGCAGGCCGTGCTTGTTGGCGGCGCGGCGCATGAATTCCAAGCCTTTTAGCCCTAAACCCTGGAAACTGTACGGCGAGGTACGCGGTTTGAACGCCCCGCCGCGCAGCACACGCGCCCCGAACTTCGCCACCTGTTCGGCAATCGCGTCGATCTGCTCAACGCTTTCTACGCTGCACGGACCGGCCATCACGACCACTTGCTCGCCGCCCACGGCAATCCCTTGGCCGAGTTGGATGACCGAGCCCTCGGGGCGGAAATGGTGGCTGGCCAGCTTGTAGGGCGCCGAGATGCGCAACACCTCCGCGACGCCCTCCAGCAGCTCGATATCCCGGGTGTCGAAGTCGACCTTGGCCCCCACCGCGCCCAGCACCGTGTGCCGCGCGCCCGTCGAGCGATGGATGTCGAACCCCATGTCCATCAGTTTGTTGATGACGCGCTGGATGTGTTCTTCCGTCGCGCCTTCCTGCATCACTACCACCATGTTCGCTTACTCCTTCCCCGAGACACTTCCGCCTTCCATCGCGTGGCGCTCGAGGGCGCGGGCTTCATCAATAATGCGTTCAAACAGGCGGCGGATGGCGGCATCGTCCAACGGGCCGTGGTTGGACTTCACCACGTTGCGCAGGATTTCCGCCTCGCGCTCCGGCTGCCAAGCCGGCAGGTGAAGTTGCTTCTTGAGGTGGCCAATCTCCACCGCGTACCGCGACCGCTCGTTGAGCAGCTTCACCAGCTCCTGGTCGATCTCATCAATGTGCTTGCGCCATCCGTCGAGGTCGCTCATGCGGGACTGGGTCCTCCCTTGAGCGCGCGGACGAACTGCTCGATCGCCGCCGCGCCTCCAGAATGATAGCTTTCTTCGATGGCGTGTACCACCGCGCTGCCCACCACCGCGGCATCCGCCAGCGCCTGAACTTCGCGGACCTGCTCGGAATTGGAAATGCCGAATCCCACCGCGAGCGGCAGCGCCGTGTGCCTTCGCGCGCGCTCCACGAGCGTCCGGGCGCTCGCCGAGAGCTCACGGCGCTCGCCCGTCGTCCCGGTGCGCGAAACCAAGTACAGAAACCCTGTGGAAAGCTCCGCGGCGCGTTTCAACCGCTCGTCGGTCGAGGTGGGGGAAGCCAGGAAAATCGTGTCGAGGTTCTGCGCGCGCATCGCGGCGACGTAAGGCTCAGCCTCCTCCGGCGTCAGGTCAACGATCAGCGCGCCGTCCGCTCCTGCCCGCCTCGCATCGCGAGAGAAACTCTCCAGCCCGTATTGCAGCACGGGATTGTAGTAGCTGAACAGAATCGTCGGCGCGCGCGTCGCCTCAGTAGCTGAACAGAATCGTCGGCGCGCGCGTCGCCTCCCGCCAGCGCGGCAGCCACTCGAGGATTCTTCGCAACCCCGCCCCCGCTTTGAGGGCCCGCTCGGAAGCGCGCTGAATGACCGGACCATCCGCCAGCGGGTCGGAAAACGGCACACCGAGCTCGATGACGTCCGCGCCGCCGCGGTCAACCGCCGCCAAAATACGCCCTGTGTCCACGAGCGTGGGATCGCCAGCCGTCAGGTACACGACCAGACCTTTTGCGCCACGCTCGCGCAGCTCGCGAAAGCGCGCCTCAACCCGGGATGGGGAAACTGCAGGCACGTTTGAATTGATGATTGATAATTGACGATTGCCAATTGCAGAAGGGCCTTTCACTTCAATCGTCAATTTTCAATTGTCAATTATCAATAGTCGCTCACAGCACTCCGGCAGCTTGAAAGATCCCCAGATCCTTGTCGCCGCGGCCGGAGAGGTTGATGACGACAATGTCCTCGCGGCGCATTTTCGGCGCGCGCTTGATGACCTCGGCCAGCGCGTGAGCCGGCTCGAGCGCCGGGATAATGCCCTCCAAGTGCGACAGCGCGCGAGCCGCCTCGAGCGCTTCCGCATCGCTGACCTGAGTGTACTCCACCCGCCCTTGCCGATATAGCGCCGCGTGCTCGGGCCCCACGGCGGGGTAGTCCAGCCCAGCAGAAACCGAATGCGTGTTGGCAATCTGGCCATCCTCGGTCTGAAGCACGTAAGTGTAAGTGCCGTGGAGAACGCCCGGCTTGCCGCCTGCAAAGCGCGCGGCATGATCGCCCAGCCGGAGCGAACGCCCTCCGGCTTCCACGCCCACCATCTTCACCTCGCGGTCCGCGAGGAAATCGTAGAACAGCCCGATGGAATTGCTCCCCCCACCCACGCAGGCAACCAACACCTCGGGAAGGCGCCCGCGCTCGGCTAGGATTTGCTGCCGAGTTTCCTGGCCAATCACGCGCTGAAAATCTCGCACCATCAGAGGATAGGGATGCGGACCCAGGACGGAGCCCATCAGGTAGTAGGTGTTGTGAACATTCGTCACCCAGTCGCGCATCGCTTCGTTGATGGCGTCCTTCAGAGTCTTCGAGCCGGAAGCCACCGGCGCCACTTGCGCGCCGAGCAGCCGCATGCGAAAGACGTTGGGGGCCTGGCGAGCCATGTCCTCTTCGCCCATGTACACGACGCATTCCATGCCCAGCA
>JBEKCQ010000035.1:0-26078 GCA_050014795.1 Terriglobia bacterium
GCTACAGAGTTTTCGCTTTCCGCCCGTCAACGCTTATGCTAATTTCAATGGTTTGTCGGCGCGTCGACATCGGCACTGAGATGCCCCTGCGGGAAACAGAAGCGGTTATCCTCCGCACCCACCGCCTGGGAGAAGCTGACAAGATCACGTCGCTTTTCACCCGGCATTGGGGGCGGCTGCGAGCTGTAGCGGCAGGGGCGCAGCGCCCCAAGAGCCGTTACGGTGGCACGCTGGAGCCCCTGAGTTACGTCCGGCTCTGGCTTTTCGAGCGGGAGAACCGCGACCTGCTGCGCATGAATTCCGCCGAACTGATTGAGTCCTTCTTCGACATGCAGAAGGACTATCGCATGCAGGTGGCGGCCCAGTACGTCGCCGAAGTCACGGAACGCTTCTTGCCTGAGCGCGAGATGAATGAGCGAGCCTTCCGGCTCGTGCTGGCCGTCTTGCGCGGCCTGAAGGGTTCCGGGGAGGTCGGCCGGCCGCTTTTGTACTTCGATTACTGGCTGCTGCGGCTGGGGGGCTTCTTACCCGACCTCGGGCACTGCGCAGCCTGTGGCCGGGAACTGGGGGAGGCGGGCTACTACGGGCCCGGCTCAGAAGGGTTGCTGTGCGCCGGTTGCCGGACCCCCCAGACGGGCCTGACCGTCTCACCGGCTTCGCTGGGCGCCATGGCGACTCGCTGCCAGGGGACGCTCGACCACTGGCTGGCGGGCGAGAAGGCTCCGGCGGGCGGCCGCGAAACGAGACGGTTCTTCGAGGAACTGATCGAGTCGCACCTCGAAAGGAAGCTCGTGACGCGGGAACTCTTGGCCGAAGAAGTCTGAAGCGTGGTTAAAGAGTCGAAAGTTGAAAGTTGAAGGTCAAAGGGCTTGGTTCTTGGGCGTTCAACTTTCGACTCTCAACTCTTGACCTCCAGATTGTAGCGGTTAGCTATGGCTTCAAAGCGAAAACCAGCAAAGACGGGAACCGACCGCACCGGCCTGACCTTCCAGGACATGTGCCTCCGCCTGAGCGAATTCTGGGCGCGGCAGGGGTGCGTCCTGGCCCTGCCTTACGACCTGGAAGTGGGCGCCGGAACGATGACGCCTGAGACTTTCCTGCGGGTGCTGGGGCCGGAGCCCTGGCGCGTGGCCTACCTCCAACCCTCCCGCCGCCCGGCAGACGGCCGCTACGGAGAGAATCCCAATCGCCTCCTGAAACACACCCAGATGCAGGTCATCCTGAAGCCGCCCCCGGCTGATATCCAGGACATGTACCTTGCCAGCCTCGCGGACCTGGGCATCGACCTGCGCCATCACGACATCCGCTTCGAAGAGGACAACTGGGAAGCGCCCACGCTGGGCGCCTGGGGCATCGGCTGGCAGGTGATGCTCGACGGCCTGGAAATCACCCAGTTCACCTACTTCCAGCAGTCGGGCGGCGTGGATTTGGAGCCCATCAGCGTGGAGCTGACCTATGGCCTGGAGCGGATCGCCGCGTTCCTCGAAGGCGCCGAGGACGTTTATCAGGTGCGCTGGAACGAGGGCGTCAGCTACGGGGACATGCGACGGGACGAGGAGCGCGAGCTTTCCGTGTACGACTTTGAGGGTACCGACTCGGCGCCCCTCTGGAAGTTGTTTGATCTGTACGAAGGGGAAGCCCAGGGTATCTTGCGCTCGTATGATCGGGGCAAGTCTGCCGGGCAGCAGGAGAGGGTGCCCCTCCGGAAGGCCTATGAATACTGCCTTAAATGCTCCCACGTGTTCAACATCCTCGACGCGCGCGGCGCCATCAGCGTCACCGAGCGCGTGACCCTGATCGGCCGGGTGCGAAAACTGGCGTGCGAGGTGGCAGCCATTTATCTGGACCGGAAGACTGCTGTGGTGGAGGCTGAACCGGCGTGAAGAACTCCGGAACATTGCCGCTGCTGGTCGAACTGGGCTGCGAGGAGATCCCGGCGCGCTTTCTGGACGACGCGCGCGACGATTTCGGCCGGCGCCTGCTTTCAGCTCTGGAGGAGGCCAGGCTGTTGCCGCCCTCGGCAGACGCGGTGCGCTGGTACTCCACCCCGCGCCGGCTCACGGTGTGGGTCGCGGAAGTGCTCGCGAAGCAGCCCGACGTGGTCGAGGAGGTCGTGGGGCCGCCCGTCAAGGTAGGGTTTGATTCGGCAGGGAAGCCCACGCGCGCTGCCGAGAGTTTTGCCGCCAAGAATGCCGCCCGGGTGGAAGATCTGGTCGAGGTGAGCACGCCCAAGGGCCAGTATTTGGCCCTGAGGAAAACCCACCACGGCCGCCCGGCGCTGGATTTACTGTCGGAGATTCTCCCCGGTGTCATCACGGGCCTCAGCTTTCCCAAGAGCATGTACTGGGTGGCGAAATCGGGGCCCCGGTTCGTCCGGCCCATCCGCTGGATTGTGGCCTTGCTTGGAGAAGGGAAACAGGCCCGCACGATTCCGTCCGAGATTGCCGGCGTGAAGGCTGGCAACGTGACCTACGGGCACCGGATTCTGGGCAAGGGAGCGCTGCGCGTGGAGAGCTTCGAGGATTACGCGAAGAAACTGCGCCAAGCTGGCGTGGAAATTGATCCTGAAAAGCGCCGCGAAAAGGTGCGGGCTGAACTTAAAGCGTTACTTGAAGGTTTGCAGCTAAGGCCCGTTGAAGATAGATGGCTCGAGGATTGGATCGTGGACTCCACCGAGTGGCCGACGGCGCTCGTCGGCGGGTTTGACCAGCGCTACCTGCATCTGCCGCGCGAAATCCTGGTGACAGTCATGCGCGATCACCAGAAGTACTTCGCGGTGGAGGACGGGAAAGGGACCCTTCAGCCGAGCTTCGTTACGGTGCTCAACCTGGATGGCGACAGGAAAGGTCAGATCCGGGAAGGGCACGAGCGGGTGCTGCGCGCGCGGTTCGCGGACGCGGAGTTCTTCTGGAACGCTGACCAGAAGGCAACGCTGCAGGATCGCCGGCCTCTGCTCGACCGCGTCACCTATGAAGCGGAGCTGGGCAGCTACGGCGAGAAGGTGCAGCGGATGAAGGACATTGCCGGGCACCTGTGCGAGGAACTGCAATCTCATGGGCTGCTCCCCAGTGCGCAGTGCGATCACGTCCTGCGAGCAACCGAACTGTGCAAGTGCGACCTCACGACCCAAATGGTGCAGGAGTTCCCGGAACTCCAGGGAATCGTGGGTGGACTTTATGCCGCGGCCCAAGGAGAGCCGCCGGAGGTTTCCGAAGCCATCTATGACCACTACTTGCCGTTGGGACCTGACGACAGATGCCCACGGACGATAGTAGGTGCAGCGGTGTCACTCGGCGACAAGATAGACACAATCGTGGGCGCATTTGCTGTTGGCCATGAGCCATCGGGTTCGAGTGATCCGTTTGCCGTCCGTCGGCAGGGGAATGGAATAATTAAAGTTCTACTTGAACTCAGTCTGCCCATCAATATGAATGAGCTGATCAGACTTGCAGCGCTTTCACCAAGATTGCACAGTCAGAAGCTCCCGCATGAGCTGCAACCAGCCGTTCGACGCTTTCTTCAAGAGCGCACCGAATACTACCTGCGAATGGTGCACACACCGAAAATCCGCCATGACACTGCAAGAGCGGTAATCGCAGCGGGCTGGTCCGGGCCGCTCGACACACTCCAGCGATGCTTGGCTCTGGAGGCCATTCGGGGCGGGGAGAACTTTGAAGCGCTCTCGGTAGCGGCCAAGCGCATCAAGAACATCCTGGCGAAATCTGCCAGCGCCAGCGATTGGCAGCCGGGCGAGGTGGAAGCCGCGACTCTCCAGGAGGGGCCGGAGCGTGAACTTCACGCCGCCTACGTCGCGGCGGCTGCCGAGGCGGGCCAGCTTGCTTCTGCCGGTGAGTACCAGCGAGCGCTGGAGGTGATTGCGGGTCTGCGGCCGGCGGTCGACCGATTCTTCGACAAGGTGCTGGTCATGGCGGAAGACCCCGCGGTGCGCCAGAACCGCCTGCGGCTGTTGGGGAAGCTGGACCTGCTTTTCTCGGGCATCGCGCGGTTTGCGGAGATCGAGGGCGGCCCGGGTAATGTCGACGCGTCGACATCCAAGAAGCAGTGACGAGTGACGAGTGACAAGCGAGAATTCAGAATTCAGAAGTCGGGAGTCAGAAGGAACCGCACAACGCACGGCATGGGCCGAGAAGGCCTGCCGGCGCACTCAGGAGCCCTTCGCATGCTGCAAGGCCAAGTGGAGTGTTGCCTCAGGGTCGGCGGCGTGGGTTTTCCGAATTCTGACTCCTGAATTCTGACTTCTTAATTCTTCGAAGAAGGAGCATGTTGGTATGGATAAATTCGTGTATTCCTTTGGCGGCGGCAAAGCCGACGGCCACGGTGAAATGAAAGACGTCCTGGGAGGCAAAGGTGCGGGCTTGGCGGAGATGACCAACGCCGGGCTGCCGGTACCCCCGGGCTTCACCATCGCGACCTCTGGCTGCCGCCTCTACTTTCAGGCCGGGAACAAAACCCCGGACTCCATCCGCGCCGAGGCCCACGCGGCGTTGGGGAAGCTGGAGTCCCTGCTGGGGCAGAAACTGGGCGACCCCAAGCGGCCGTTGCTGGTCTCGGTCCGCTCGGGGGCCAAGTTCTCCATGCCCGGCATGATGGACACGGTTCTCAACCTGGGCATGAACGACACGGTCGTCGAGACTTTTGCCCGCCTGGCCAACAACCCGCGCTTCGCCTACGACAGCTACCGCCGCTTCATCCAGATGTTCGGCAACGTGGTGATGGAGATTCCCAAGGGCAGCTTCGAGCACGTCTTCGACGGCCAAAAGAAGAAGCAGGGCGTCAAGCTCGACACCGAGCTCACGGCCGAAGACCTCAAGGAAGTCATCGCCGCCTACAAGAAGGTGGTCCGCAAGGAAGCGGGGAAGGACTTCCCGCAGGACCCGCTCGTGCAACTCGACATGGCCATCGAAGCGGTCTTCCGTTCCTGGTACAACCCGCGCGCCAAGACCTATCGGCGCCTGAACAAGATTTCCGACGACCTCGGGACGGCCGTGAACATCCAGACCATGGTGTTCGGCAACATGGGCGAGACCTCCGGCACGGGCGTCGGGTTCACGCGCAATCCGGCGACGGGCGACAAGGAATTCTACGGCGAGTTCCTGATGAACGCCCAGGGCGAGGACGTGGTGGCGGGCGTACGGACGCCGGTGCCCATCAAGGAGCTGGAGAAGATCATGCCCGGCGTTTATAACCAGCTCCGTGAATACACCACCCGCCTGGAGCAGCACTACAAGGACGTCCAGGACTTTGAGTTCACCATCCAGGATGGCAAGCTTCACATGCTGCAAACCCGCAACGGGAAGAGAACAGGGATTGCCGCCGTGAAGATTGCTCTCGACATGGTGGACGAAGGCATGATCAGCAAGGAGGAGGCTGTCCTGCGCGTCGACCCGGAGCAGTTGAATCATTTTCTGGTGCCTCGTCTTGATGAGTCCAAGCCATTGAAGGTGCTTGCCAAGGGGTTGGCTGCCTCTCCGGGTGGGGCGGTGGGCCGGATCGTGTTCAGCGCCGACGACGCAGTGAGCCAAGGCAAAACCCATCCCGTTATCCTGGTGCGGGGCGAGACCGTTCCCGACGACATTCACGGCATGGAGGTAGCCGTCGGCATTCTGACCTCCCGTGGCGGCATGACTTCGCACGCCGCAGTCGTGACGCGCGGCATGGGCAAGTCTTGCGTGGCGGGCTGTAGCGACGCGGGTGTGGACGAGAAGGCAAAACAACTGAAGATTGGCACCGCGGTGTACAAAGAGGGCGATTGGCTATCCCTGGACGGTACAACCGGGCGCGTAATCGAGGGACGGACACCTTTGCTCGATCCAGATCCTAACAACCCCAACTTCCTTAGGTTTCTAGGGTGGGCGGACGAATATCGCAAGCTGGGGGTGCGGGCCAACGCCGATATCCCGCGCGACGCACTCAAGGCGCGAGAGTATGGCGCGCAGGGCATAGGCCTCTGCCGCACCGAACACATGTTCTTCGATGAGGACCGCCTGCCGCACGTCCAGCGCATGATCATGGCGTGCAAGGACATGCCGAGTCCCGAGGACATCAAGGAACAAATCGCAAAGGAAAAAGATTCCAAGAGGGCCAACGAGCTCAAGAAGCAGCTCAGTCAGTCTATTCGGTATGGAAAGGAACGCCGTGCAGCACTCCTGAAACTCCTGCCCATGCAGCGCAAGGATTTCTTTGGCCTGTTCAAGGCGATGGATGGGCTGCCGGTGACAATTCGCACGCTGGACCCGCCCTTGCACGAGTTCCTGCCCAAACGGGAAGAGCTGATGGTCGAAATCGCCCTGCTTGAGTCCAAGCGGAAGAAATCTCCCAAGCTCAACCGACTCAAGAAGCTGCTGTCGGTAGTTGAAGGATTACATGAGGTTAATCCTATGCTCGGCATGCGCGGTTGCCGGCTGGGGATCATGTATCCCGAGATCACCGAGATGCAGGCGCGGGCCATCTTCGAGGCGGCTTGCGACTGCCAGAAGCAGGGAATTGAAGCGAAGCCCGAAGTGATGATCCCGTTGGTGGGCGACGTGAGAGAGCTGGCGCTCCAGAAGGAAATCGTCAACCGGGTGGCCGCGGAAGTTTTCCAGAAGAAAGGCGTGAAGGTTGACTACCTGGTGGGCACGATGATCGAGTTGCCGGCAGCAGCGCTATCGGCGGCGGAGATCGCCGAGGAGGCGGATTTCTTCAGCTTCGGGACCAACGATCTGACGCAGACCACTTTCGGGCTCTCCCGCGACGACTGCGGCAAGATCATCAACGCCTACACGAAGCTGAAGATCTGGCCGTCCGATCCGTTTGCGCAGCTCGACCCGAAGCGCGTGGGCCGTTTGATGAAGCTGGGAACCTCGGAGGGCAGGTCAGCGCGCCCCAACCTGAAGGTGGGGATTTGCGGCGAGCATGGCGGAGACCCCTCCTCGATCCAGATCTGCGCTGAGGCGGGCTTGAACTATGTGAGCTGCTCGCCCTACCGCGTGCCCATCGCGCGCCTGGCCGCGGCCCAGGCTGCGGTGAAGAAGGCAGCGGCGAAGGCGTACAGCACTGCCTAGGTGCCAGGGACTAGGGATTAGGGGTTAGGGACTGGGGGTTGGGGAAGACCCAACTCCCGGTTGTGGGTAGCAGGATTTGGCAGAGTGGGGGAAGTACTTCGGGAGCTGAGATTGTGCAAAAGACAGAGCCCATCACGGCGAAGGGAATTGAGATCAGTCCTGAGGCCCTGATCCTCGTGCTGCCGGACCACAGAGTCCGCATCCCTTGGGAGCGCTGCTCGAGTCGCCTGGCCTCCGCCTCGCACGCCCTGCGTTCGCAAGCTGAACTTTCCCCGGGCGGCTACGGAATCCACTGGCCCCTTCTGGATGAAGACCTGTCGGTCAATGGCCTTTTGCGGGACTTGGCCGAGGGCTGAGGACGGCATGCTCCATTCACCCCTTCGGCCGCAGGATAGGGGCTAGGTGCTGGGGTAAGGCCGACTCCTGGGATGACTTGAAGGTACGGTCTTAACTTCAAGCAATACAT
The DNA here is from genome assembly GCA_050014795.1 of Terriglobia bacterium. GTDB lineage: Bacteria > Acidobacteriota > Terriglobia > UBA7540 > UBA7540 > JALHUF01. Next base: position 7,531 of record JBEKCQ010000035.1, read on the forward strand.
TAAGTTTTCTGAGGCCACGAAGGCAGTTCCTCTTCGTGGCCTTTTTCTTTGGGGTTGTCTGCAAGGTTCACTTGTCACTGTCCACTCGCCACTGTTCTTACAACGTCGACGCGTCGACATTGAAAAACAGTGACAAGTTCCGAGTGACAAGTGACGAGCCCGGACCTACAGCGTCTGCTTGTCACTCCGAACTGTTCAATGTCCCTTGATAGAAGGAGTGACACGTAACCAGTGGCCAGCCCGGACGGGCAGTTCTTGCTTGTCACTCGTCACTTGTCACTCGTCACTGTTCTTCAGGTTCGTACGCGCAGGAGCAGGTACACACCGCCCAGGCCGAAGAGCACGTCCGGCGACCAAGCGGCCACCAGGGGCGGGAGTTGGCTCAGATTCCCCATAGCCTCGAACAGGTAGGAGATCGACCAATAGACCATGGCGATGCCAATGCTCAGCGCGATCCCCGAAATCGCGCCTTTGCGGCCCATGGTGAGAGAGAAGGGAACGGCGATCAACGTCACGACGAAGGCAATCAGCGGGAAGGAAAACTTGCGGTAGAACTGCACCGAGAGGCGAACCACGTCAAAGCCGCTCTGGGCGAGTTCGTTCATGTAGCGGCGCAGTTCCCAGGCGCTCATCTGGTCCGAGGGTTTGACTTCCTTCTTGAAGTACGCGGGTTCCTCGGTCAACTCATCGAACTTGGCTACGGAGAAGGGCAGGTAGGAAGTTACCCGGTCGCCGTCCAGAGTTCTCACCCACCCATTTTCCAGCACCCAGCCGCGAATGGGCGGCTCCCAGAAGGCGCGACTGGCGTAGATGCGCCGCGTCATCCGAAAGGTCTGCGGGTCAAACTCGAAAACCGAGAGATCGGCAAAGACGTTCCGATCGGGGTCGAAGAAGCGGTGATTGTAGATGTGATTCGCCTGGCCGAAAATCCACTGCCGGTCGGGACGGTAGAAGGTTTGGGCTGGCTTCCCCTTGATCTGATTCCGCAGGGCGTCCTGGCGCTGGTTGGTTTCCGGCAGGTAGTAATCCCCGAGGATGTACATCCCAACGCTCAGCACGGCCCCCATCGCCAAGACCGGCGCCGCCGCGCGGTAAATGCTGATGCCTGCCGACTTGATGGCGGTGATCTGATTCGTCTTGCTGAGCAGACTGAAGCTGACGAGCGTCGCTACCAGAATGCTCAAGGGAAGCATGAAGTACACGATCTGCGGGCTGAGGAAGCGGTAGTAATCAAAGACCACCCGGGCGGATATGTGGTTGCGCACGATGTCGCCCAGGAGTTGGAAGAAGTCGAAGATCCCGTAGATGCCGGTGAAGGTCACGAGCAGGAGGAGGAAGTAGAAAACCCATTCCCGGATGATGTAGAGGTCGAGGATCTGGAGAAAGCGCTCGCTGGGCGCTCGCGGATCGGGCCTCGCCCTGCCGGCGGCTGGCCGGGCTGATTGCGGCTGTCGCTGTCGCCGCTGCTGCCAACGGCGCCAGCGGTCTTCAACCCATTCCTGGATGAACTGCAGACGTGCCCGAACGCGACGCAGGTGAAATAGCGCGAGGGCGCCCGCCACGCCGAAACAAGCGTTCGCCAGCCACAATCCCACGGCGGGGTTGAGCCGGCCCTGCTTGGCGAAGCTCAGGCCGAAAGCCATGATGATGTAGTAGAGAAAGACCAGGATGATGGTCAGCACCACGCCCAGGGCTTTGCCGCCCTTGCGGGTGAACAGCCCCAGAGGGATGCCCACCAGGGCCAGTACCAGCGAAGCGACGGGCAGGGCGAGGCGGTAGTGCAACTCCACCTGGGCGGCCTGCCGTTGGCGCGGGTCCGGCGCCGGGGCCAGGAGTTCGTCGAGCGAAAGCGCCAGGGGCGCCCGCCAGTCTGAGATTACCCCTTCGCCCCGGTCCAGGGGAATCGGGATGTCGGTGTCGGTGAACGAGGCAATAGAGTATCTCTCCGCATGCTGGGGATCGATTTCGTGCGTGGTGCCGCGGTCCAAATGGAGTGTCAGGCGGCGGGCATTCCGGTCGTTGACAAGCATGCCGCTTTCCGCTAACGTTACCTTCGGCGCGTCGTGCTGAGTGGTATCGGCGATGAAAACGCCGCGCCAGCGCGAGCGCGAGCCGGTCACGTCCTGCAAGTAGAGCAGCAGGTTAGGAAACTGTTCCAGGAAGACCCGCGGTTGGATTTCGTAGGGAACTTCACTGGTAGTGATTTCCTGCTCCATGCGGTGGAGCTTCTGGGCGGACTGGGGGGCCAGGAACAGGCTCATCCAGGACGCCAGCGCCCAGCCGCCCAGGGCGAAGATCATGACCGGCCGCACAAACTGGGCAAGGCCAATTCCCGAGGCCCGCACGGCGATGACCTCGCCGTCCGCGGACATCCGGCTGAGTCCGATCAGGATGCCCACCAGGACGGACATGGGGATCGTCAGTACCAGGATTCCGGGAATCGGCAGCAAGAAAAGCGTCAAGATGCTCTGGGGCGCGAGGCTGTGACGGACTACCAGTTCCAGCAGGTGGCCGATATGCCGCACGAAGATTACAAACGTGAAGACCAGCAGCCCCAGCAGCGAATGGGAGAAGATTTCTTTCAGGATGTAACGGGTAAGAATCCGCATGGCGGGTCTGGGCGTTGGGAGTGAGCTCCGCTTTCCGCGGGGCCGCACCATTCGCTCGACCTCCCCATGCTAACACACCGCTTCTCTTGCCGTAAAGGAACGACCTTCGAGCCTCATGGCGCCAACCTACCTGATGCTTCTCTGGCACATGCACCAGCCCTTCTACAAGGACTTGGCCGAGGACGTTTACACCATGCCCTGGGTGCGCCTGCACGCGCTGAAGGACTACTACGGCATGGTGGCCATGCTGCGGGAGTTCCCCACGGTTCACCTCACGTTCAATCTGGTGCCGTCGCTGGTGGCGCAGCTTGAGGACTACATTCGCGACACCGCCCGCGAGGAGCCCTACGAGATTGCCTTCAAGCCCGTTGCGGATCTGACTTCGGAAGAACGGGGGAAGTTGCTGCGCTTTGCCTTCCAATTGAACCGCGAGAACCTGCTCAACCGCTACCCCCGTTTCCGCGAGCTGTTCGAGAAATCCCAAGCCATCCCGGGGCAGGAAGGGGCCGCACGCCTTTTCGGCACGCAGGACTTGCGCGATCTGCAGGTCCTGTCCCAACTGGCTTGGTTCGATGAGATCTACCTGGCCGGAGCTCCCGAGTTACGCAGCCTCGTTCGGAAGGGGCGTGGCTATTCGGAAGATGATAAGTCCATGCTCCGCAAGAAGGGAATCGAGATATTTAAAGTAACACTTGAAGAATATCGCGAGGCCTCGGCGCGCGGCCAAGTGGAGATTTCCACTTCGGCCTTCTATCACCCCATCCTTCCGCTGCTGTGCGATACAAACACGGCGACGGAATCCCATCCCGGCGTCAAGCTGCCCCACAGAGTCTTCCGGCATCCCGAGGACGCCCGTGCCCAGTTGCGTGCCGCGGTGGGACTCCACGAACGGGTGTTCGGCAGTCGGCCGCGGGGTCTGTGGCCCAGCGAGGGCAGCGTCTCCGACGAGGTGCTGCGCCTGGCGATCGAAGAAGGATTCCAGTGGGCCGCCACCGACGAAGGCGTCCTGGGCCGCTCGCTCCAGATGGGTTTCTATCGGCATCCTGACGGGACTGTCTCCGGCGGACATGAACTCTACCGGCCGCACCGTTTCGTGGCCGGCGAGCGGGCGATTTCGCTCTTCTTTCGCGACCATCAGCTTTCCGACCTGATCGGCTTCGTTTATTCGCGCCTGGACCCGCACGCCGCCGCTGCCGACCTTCACCACCGGATTCGTGCGGCGGCCCGGAGCACCGCGAATCAGCCTGCGGTCGTCTCCGTCATCCTGGACGGCGAGAATGCCTGGGAGTTTTTCCCGCGCAACGGCCGCGAGTTCCTCAAGAGCTTCTACGGCCGCGTCGCGTCGGACCCGGAACTGCACGCCGTCACGGCCAGCGAGGCGCTGGAGGTGACCGCTCCCGGTACGCTCACGCACGTCGTCCCCGGCTCCTGGATCAACGCCAATTTCGACGTGTGGATTGGCGCCGAGGAAGACAACCGGGCCTGGGACCTGCTCACCGACGCCCGCGACTTCTTTGCCGAGAAATCCGGAGACGCCAGCCTCGAGGCCGAGGACGTGAAGAAGGCCCAGGAGGAACTCTGGGTGGCGGAGGGCAGTGACTGGTGCTGGTGGTACGGGCCGGAGCACTCCAGCGCGCACGACGAGGAATTCGATCTGCTTTTCCGGAAGCACCTGAGCAACATCTATCGTCTGCTGGGCGGATCGCCGCCCGACGAGCTGGCCATGGCCATCAAGCGGCCGCGGGCGCGGGCCGTAGTCACGCCGCCCATGGGGCGGATCGAGCCCCGCGTGGACGGTCAGGTCACCAACTACTTCGAGTGGCTGGGCGCGGGAGTCTACTCGCCGGACTACCTTTCCGGCTCGATGCACGGTGGCGCCCAGTGCGTTGAGGCGCTCTACTTCGGCTACAACGAGCAGTCGCTTTACTTGCGGCTGGACCTCAGCATCGCGTTCCTGGAAAAGTACCCGCAGTTCGAGATTCGCGTGAACGTCAACGGGGACAACCGCGCCAGCCTGCATGCCGCCATTGGCGAGTGCCGCCTCGGCCTGGTCCAGCTCTGGCGGCAAGGCGAGCAGGTTCTGGTGCCCCTGGGGACCGGTGAACGATTACACGCGGCCTTTGACCGCATCTTTGAGCTGCGGATGGACTACGCGCTGCTGGGCCTCAAGCCGGGCGAGAAGGCCCGCCTCCAGGTTTCTCTCTGGGCCGAAGAACTGCCCCTGCAAGTGATCCCTTCCGAAGGCTGGCTGACGCTGGAATTGACCGACGACTTCGTGAGCTGGTAGCTGAAGAACAGTGACAAGTGACAAGTGGCTTGAGAAGGTGATTCATTTGTCTCGTCACTGGCCACTTGTCACTTGTCACTTATCACTGTTCTTGACGTCGGCGCGTCGACATCCGATAAGGCCCTCGCTCTCTAATTGAAAGTCAAGACCAACAACCTCAAGCTTTCGTGAAGGTCAGTCAGCAAATCTAAAGTATTACTTTAAATCTGACTGTCCGGAACCGGACAGTGCTTCATCATTCTTGCCTTTGGCTTTTTGCCCTTTGATATGCTACTGGCTTATCCTACTGCTTCTACTGCCAATCGGGGACAACCACATCCACGGGCTGGGCGCCGACGGGGATGGTGGTGACGAGTGCGGAGCGGTCGGTGCGCAGGATGGCGAGGCTGGCGGTGGCGCCATCGGCAACCACCAGGAAGCGCTCGTCGGGCGTGAGCGCCAGGGCGTGGGGCTCGGTGCCGGCGTGCGTCGAGGCCACGACCAAGCGGTTTTGGACGTCGAAAGTGGTGATGGAGCCGTCGCCGGCGTTGGCGATGTAGAGCATGGTCGAATCCCGCCGGATGGCGGCCGCGGCGGGCTGGCGTCCCGTGGTGATAGTCTGCGAGACGTTGTCGCGCCACGGGTCCATGATGACGAGGGTAGAGGCCGGGGCCGAGAGCACAAAAAGCTCGCCACCATCGGGCTTGAGCAGGAGCGAACTGGGCCGCACGCCGATCTCGATGTGCGAGATGATCTGGCGTGAGCCCAGGTCCGCCGACGAGATCTTTTCTTCACCCGTGTTGGCCACGAAGACTTTGGAACCATCCAGCATCAGCGCCATCGGTCCGGGTTCCTTGCCCACCTCAATCGAGCCCAGCAACTTCCGCGACTCCACACTCACGAAGAAAATGCGATTAGCGACGCTCGAGGCCGCCACCAGCGTCCGGCCATCGGGCGCCAGGACCAGGCGGGAAAGTGGGCTCCCCACGCGGACGCCGGCCGCAACCTTCCCGGCGGCGCAGTCGAGGAACACGATTTGACCTTCCGCCGGATCGAGCAGGTAGGCCTCGCGGCCGCCGGGAGCGAACCTCAGGTCGCGGGCGCCGCGGCCCACGTGCAGAGTGCGGATGACGCGCAGTTCAGGAAAGCCGACGACGCTCAGGCGGCCTGAGGCGCCAGTGACCCAGACTTCGCGGATGCCAGGCCGTACCGCCAATTGCTCTGGACCACCTTCCACGGGGATGGACGCCACCACGTGGAAACTCGCCAGGTCAACCACCGCCACGGAATTGCTACCGGCACTCACCACGAAGGCCAGGTAGGGTCGGGGCACGTAAGAGCGACGGGAGCAGGCGAGCGAGAGAGTGCCGAGTAGAGCGATCAGGGAAGCCGCGGCCAGCGTCAGCCGGGCAGGGAACGAACTGCCGATTGTCGATTGCCGATTGCCGGTTACCAATTCACGTCCAATCGCGGAGCTTCAGGCGCGGCCCGCTCGGGGGCGCGCCGTAGTGCGGCCCAGGACGGCGGCGATGGCGGTGATTTGCTCCATCAGCGCGTCGAACTGGTCCGGATAGAGCGACTGATAGCCGTCGGAGAGCGCGCGCTCGGGTTGCGGGTGGACCTCGACGATGAGCCCGTCGGCGCCCACGGCCACGGCGGCCCGCGCCAGGGGCGTTACCTTGTCGCGTATGCCCGTGCCGTGGCTGGGGTCCACGATGATCGGCAGATGCGAAAGGCGCTTCACGGCAGGGATGACGCTCAGGTCGAGCGTGTTGCGCGTGTGGTCGGCGAAGGTGCGCACGCCGCGCTCGCAGAGGATCACGTTGTAGTTGCCCTCGGCCAGGACGTACTCCGCGGCCATGAGGAATTCCTCGAGCGTCGCTGACAGGCCGCGCTTCAGCAGCACCGGCCGCTTCGAGCGCCCCACGCGCTTCAGCAGCGAAAAGTTCTGCATGTTCCGCGCCCCCACCTGGAGCACGTCGGCGTACTCCTCCACCAGGTCACAGTTCTCGGGATCGATGGTTTCCGTCACAATCGCCAGGCCGAACTGCTGGCGCACTTCGGCCAGTATCTCGAGCGCTTCTTTCCCCAGGCCCTGGAAACTGTAAGGCGAAGTACGCGGCTTGAAGGCCCCGCCGCGGAACAACTGCGCCCCCGCCTTGCGGACTTGCCCGGCAGCGGCAAAGGCCTGCTCGCGGTTTTCGATGGCGCAGGGTCCGGCGATGATCGCCAGCTCCCGCCCGCCAATCGTGGCGACGGCATCGCCTGTGCCGACGCGGATCAGCGAGTCTTCGCCCTTCACCTCGCGGCTGACCAGCTTGTAGGGCTTCGAAACCGGGATAGCTTCCGCCACGCCGGGCAGGACTTCAAACTCCGCCGGCTCCAGTGGCCCTGGATTGCCGGTGATCCCAATGGCGGTGCGCTGCGCCCCGGGAATCGCGTGGGGACGGAAGCCCAGCGCTTCGATTCGCTGGCAGACGCCGCGAATTTCCTCTTCGCTCGCCTGCGGCTTCATCACGATCAGCATGGTACCTGCCTTCTACCGGGTTCCTGCACGTACGGCGCATCTCGCAGTTTAGTTCCGTTATCGTGGCAAAGCAATCACGGAGGGATTGAAGATTGCAGATTGACGATTGAAGATTGAAACCGCAACACGTTTTGCGCTCTTCCTCATGGGCTCCCGTTCTGGGGGGACGGCGGCGAGGCTAGGATGCCTTGTGGCGCGGGTAGAGCGTTGCCTTGCCGTCCACGACGACGGCCACATAGGCGCTGGTGCGGGCGTCGCGAAACTGCATCACCTGATGCCCTTCGCGGGCCAGGCGCGCCCAGCGACTGGCCGTGTGGGGATTCTGCTCGATGCCCACCAGCCGTTCGTCACCCGCGGCGAATTCCACCTTCCGCAAACCCTGCTTGAAGGTCGTCGTTACCCGTGCCGTCCCCGACGGCGTCGTGACCGTTTTCTGCCCCTCGAAGACCTGCCGGGCAACGCCAGCCAGCAGTAGTGTATCGAGCATGATCCACCTCGCAGGGTGATAACGAGCGGCTGTGCCGCCCCGTTGTGCGGAAAGCCTCCGGCTTTCCGCGGCACCCTCACCCGTCCGTCAGCTGACGGACACCCTCTCCCTGAGGGAGAGGGCTGGGGTGAGGGGGTAAGTCCGACGGAAAGGCGGAGCCTTTCCGCACAGCCCAGCGGCGGAGCCGCAGAGATACGGGTGCCTTTCACATAGACTCTAAAGGCCGCCGCTACGGGGTTTTGGGCACAATCTCCACGGCTTTCTTCTTCTCAGCCGTGGTGAACAAGGCCTCGATATCCTCAAGCTTGACGGTGCCATAGTACCACTCGCCTGCGGAGAGGCTTTCGGCGCGCACGGCGCGGTAGATATCCAGGATGGACCGCTGGCCGTCCGCGTAGTTCAGCGCTTCCCATTGCATGAGCCCGTGGAGCCCTTTGGGGCCTTCAATCTCCTGCGCGTTGCGGAAGTACTCGCCGAGCGCGCCAACCCTGCGCGGCATCTTCGCGGCGAGCGCCTTTTCGCGCTCGTCAAGCGTCGCGGGTGATTTCTTCCCGCCCAGCGCCGTGTGCCACTCCTCGATGCGCTGGCGATGGTTGACCTCGGTGAGCCGGAGGTCGGCCAGGAGGCTGTCCAACAGCTTCCGGCTGGCAGCGTCCGAAAACCGCCGCAAGGACTCGAGACCCTGCACCTCGCGGGTCACGGCTTGGGCCAGCAGGTTCGAGGCGTCGTCATAGGCCGCGCGCCTTTCCGCTGCCGGCGCTTGGGCCATCCGCGAAAGACCCGTGGCCAGGTCGTGCGCGATCCGCTCGCGCGCCTCGCCGGCCATCACCGCCATCAACGTGGGCACGTCGGCTTCGTTCAGGTTGGCTAGATAGAGCGCCGTGGCAGCCACGGCCACGGCGTTGCGCTGGAGCTGCGTGCTGTCGATTTGCCAGAGGTCGTCGCCGGTGGAGTGAATGTAGGGGTCGGGCCAATTGGTGAAATCCACGCCGGGGATGCCGATGGCCGCTTCGTTGAAGACCATGTGGTCGGTGGAATCGAAGTAGGAAACTATCTGGGCGTTATAAGGCTCACGGCTGCCCAGGTGCGCGAAGATGGGCCGCGAATACGGCACCGGGTTCTGGTTCTGCCAGGAAGGGAGGTAGGCATTGTTCCCGCGCGCGAGGCTGGTAACGATGCTTTCTACCACGTCGTTCAGGAAGCTCCAGCGCGAATAGGGCGTGCGGCTGACGTGCTGGACGCGCCCTCCCAGCGACTGGCGGGCGCCCACCATATCCTGATTGACGTTGGCGAGGATGCGCTCGCGCTCCTCGGGATGGTCGGAGAAGTATTGGTATTCCGAGCCGATTTCATTAGCCCACCAGAAACGAATGTCGCGCCGGGGCCGGGGCAGGCGGCCGTCGGCGATCATGGCGTTCAGGGCGCGGGCAATTTCCAGCAGGCTGGCGCAGCCGCTGCGGTCGTCGTTGGCGGAAGTCTTCTCTTCCTGGAGGTGCGCGGTGAGGACGATGGCTTGATCGTGGTAAGTAGTGCCACGGATGACGCCTTCGACGAATCCCTGGCGGCCCGGGCGCGTGACTTCCGCTTGAACCTTCATGCGGACCCGGAAGACGGGCGGCGTGGCAGGTTTCTCCGGCTCTTCGGCGAAGATGTGGCTGGGGGCGCGGCCCGCCATCCAGCGGCTGAGCATCAGGCCCGTGCGCGGCGAAATCACCAAGACCGGCGGCGTGGGCTTCTTGCCGTCCTCATCGGGGCTGACGCGCGTCCAGGCCACCTGGTCTGGAAAATCCGTCCACGAGTCGACGCGCTGGGAATAGTACGAAACGATACCCACCGCGCCGCGCTGCCAGCAGGCCAGTTCCTTCACCTTGTCAACCCGGCCGTAGGCGAGGACTACCTTTCCCGCCACCTCTTTGCCTGCGTAGTCGCTTTCGATGACGCCTTCGCCGACGTCAATCAGCTCGGCGGTGAGGTCGGCCGAAGGGCTGTTGTCGGCCACCGAGAGCGGTGTCTCGCGCACGTCACCGAGCTTCATCGGCTTGGGCTCGAGCAGCCACAACTCGCCGCCCTTGAGAGTCCAGTTCTCGTCAATTTCCTTGGCGGAGGAGTGCCAGGCAGGTTGCGGGACGAACTTCACGCCCTCCAGGCCATAGCTCTTGGCGCGCTCCGCGACCCAGTCGGCTTCTTTCTGGAAGTCCTCGGCACCGCCACTGGTGGCGTGGTACATCACGAGCGACCGCAAATTGTCGTAGGCAATGTCGCCGGAAATTTCGTTGACCAGCTTGGTGTACGTGTCTTCGGGCAGGAAAGGACTTTGCTGCGCCGCGAGGGTGAGCGGAATGAAAAGGCTGACGAAAATCGAGAGAAACCGCAGCCGCCGTGCCATAAACGACCTCCAATTCCAGTTGTTCCCTTAGCCAAAGGGCAGGGCGGAATAGTATAGCAGCGGTTGGGCAAGCGCCGGCTGTGGCGTCGGTCGCGCCCTGCGGGGCTGGCAAATGGCGGCCTGAAGGCCGCCGCTACGGCGTCTTGCATAATTTCCACCAGCGCTACGAATTCGGCGGCCCGCCGCGAGTTGACGCTGCTCGGAGCCGTCTGTTAGCATCAAAGGTTAAGCTCTGGGAGAGAAACTTTTGAGGGTGGGCGTGCACACGTCGATTGCGGGAGCCCTGGAGAATGCGGCGCACCGCGCGAAGAAGATCGGTTGCGACACGTTTCAGATGTTCTCCGCTAACCCGCGCGGCTGGAGCACGTTAGAGCCCGCGGCGGAGGATTACGAGCGCTTCCGGGCGGCGCGAGCCGCTCACGGACTGGCGCCGGTGGTCGTCCACGACAACTATCTGATTAACCTGGCCTCGGCGGATCCGTTGATTCGGGAGAGATCCATCGTGGCCTTTCGCCGGGAGATGGAAAGGGCGCTGGCGCTCGGGGCCGACTACCTAGTCGCTCATCCCGGCAGCACGAAGGGGAGCAGCGCTTCGGCGGCAATCAGGACTTGCGTCGAGTCGCTGCGGCGGGCGGCGAACGGATTGCCTTTGGATGGCCTGATAGTTCTGATCGAGAACACGGCGGGGCAAGGCTCGGCTATTGGCCGGACGTTTGAGGAGGTGGCGGAAATCATTGCCGGGGCGTCCGGGGACTTGCCCGTGGGCGCCTGCGTCGATACGGCACACTGCTTTGAAGCAGCGTATTCGATCCACACGCCGGCTGGGCTGCGCGAGATGGTGAGGCAACTAGAGTCCACGGTGGGCCTGGACAAGGTCCGGGTGATTCACGCCAACGATTCGAAGACCGCCTTCGGCTCGCACGCTGACCGTCACCAGCATATCGGCAAGGGTGAGATCGGCGCGGAAGCCTTTGGCCGCATCGTCCGCCACCCGAAGCTCAGGCGGCTCCCGTTCATTTGCGAGACACCTATTGACCGGCCGGGGGACGACAAGCGGAATTTGCAGATGATGAGGAAGCTGGCAGGGATCTCAAGTCGACAGTCGGCAGTCCACAGTTGACAGCAGGCGACGAGTGGGCACTTCGGTCTTTCTACTGTTGACTGTAAGCTGAAAACAATGGACCCCAACTACGACGCACAAAAAATCGAAGCCAAGTGGCAGAAGCGCTGGGACGAGCAGAACCTCTTTGCCGCGGACACGGAGCAGGGACGGAAGAAGTACTACGTGCTGGAGATGTTTCCGTACCCCTCCGGGGCGCTGCACATGGGCCACGTGCGTAACTACACGCTGGGTGACGCGCTGGCTCGTTACATGTGGATGAAGGGGTACAACGTCCTGCATCCCATCGGTTGGGACGCTTTTGGCCTGCCGGCGGAGAATGCCGCCATCAAGCACGGCCGCCATCCGGCCGACTGGACCTTCTCGAACATTGACGTGATGCGCGCCCAGCTCAAGCGCATCGGCGTGAGCTACGACTGGCGGCGGGAATTTGCCACCTGCGTGCCGGAGTACTATCGCTGGAACCAGTGGTTCTTCCTCAAGATGTACGAGCGCGGGCTGGCCTACCGCAAGCAGAGCCGGGTGAACTGGTGCCCGCAGTGTGAGACGGTGCTGGCTAACGAGCAGGTGGTGAACGGCTGCTGCTGGCGGCACGAGGAGACGCCGGTCATCGAGCGCGAATTCGAGCAGTGGTTCTTGAAGATCACTGCCTACGCCGAGGAGTTGCTCGACGACATGCAAGACCTGGTGCGCTGGCCCGAGCGCGTCCTGACGATGCAGCGAAACTGGATCGGGAAGTCTTACGGCACGGAAGTGGATTTCCTTATTCCCGCGCTCGGTGACGCACTCCGCGTCTTCACCACGCGCGTGGACACGATTTACGGCTGCACGGCGGTCTTCGTGGCGGCCGAGCATCCGATGGTTGAGAAGCTGATCAGCCGCTCGAACTCGCCGGAGAAGCTGCGCCAAGCGGCGGACCAGATCAAGGCGTCCGCGGTGCGAGCCCGGGTCGAAGTGAACCTGGAGAAGGTTGGCGTGGACACGGGGTTGAAGGCGCGCAACCCTTACAATGGCGAACTGGTGCCGGTGTGGCTGGCCAACTTCGTGCTGATGGAGTACGGCACGGGCGCGGTGATGGCTGTGCCGGCGCACGACCAGCGAGATTTCGAATTCTGCACGGCGTACGGGTTGCCGATTCGAACGGTGATTCTCCCCGTGGGAGAAGAAGGGCAGGCACCGAGGCCTGCCCCTACGACTGCCTACGTCGAGTACGGGAAGCTGGTGAATTCCGGTCCGTACAGCGGCCTCACCAGCGAGCAGGCCATCGAGCGTATGACGCGCGATGCCGAGGTGCAGGGTTTTGGGAAACAGACCGTCCAGTACCGCATCCGCGACTGGGGGATCTCGCGCCAGCGGTACTGGGGCACGCCGATTCCCGTTGTTTTTTGCGGTGTCTGCGGGATCGTGCCGGTTCCGGAGAACGACTTGCCGGTCGTCCTTCCTCATGATGTGCAGATCACTGGCTCCGGGTACTCGCCGCTTGCGGACGTGGAGGAATTCGTTCGCACCATCTGTCCGCAATGCTCCGGACCGGCGCGGCGCGAAACGGATACCATGGACACTTTCGTGGACTCGTCCTGGTATTTCTATCGCTACACCGATCCGCAGATTTCCACGGCCGCCATCAACAGTCCCGAGGTGGAATACTGGTTTCCGGTGGATCAGTACATTGGCGGCATCACGCACGCCATCCTGCACCTGATCTACATGCGGTTCTTCAGCAAGGTGATGAAGGATATCGGCCTGGTGAAGTTTTCGGAGCCGGTGGCGCGCCTCTTCACGCAGGGCATGGTGCTTAAGGGGGGCACGGCCATGTCCAAGTCCAAGGGCAACGTCGTGGACCCGACCCAGATGTGCGCGCAGTATGGAGCGGACACAGTGCGGCTCTACGTAATGTTTGCCGCGCCTCCCGAGAAGGACTTCGACTGGAGTGAGACGGCCATCGAAGGTGCTTTCCGGTACCTTGGCCGGGTGTATCGGTTGGTGGCCAAACACGCCGATGCCTTGAAGACAGTCCGGGGCGGCGCAGGAGACGCCGCGGCCAGATCCGAGTTGGTCGGCCTCAGTCCGGAAGAGCGGCGGTTGCTCCGTAAGGCCCACCAGACCCTGCGCCACGTCACCGAAGACATGGAAGGCCGGTGGCATTACAACACCGACATCGCCATGGCCATGGAACTGGCGAACGAGTTGGGCGATCTCGAGGCCGCCATCGAGGCGGGCCAGATTCGCCCGGAGATGTACAGGACCGCGCTCGAGTACTTGGTCGTGGTTCTTTCACTCTTTGCACCCCACCTTGCCGACGAACTGTGGGAAGGCTTGGGGCACTCGGAACCGCTGCTGCGGGTCTCCTGGCCGGCCTACGACCCTGAACTTGCGGCGGAGGAGGAACTCGAGCTACCCGTTCAGGTGAACGGCAAACTCCGCGGGCGCATCCGCGTGGCCGTGGGCGCGAGCGAAGAAGAAATCCGCACGCGCGCCCAGGCAGAAGAGAAGGTCGCGCCGTACCTCTGCGGCCGCCAGGTGGTCAAGGTAATCGTCGTGCCGCAGAAGTTGGTGAATGTCGTGGTGAAATGACTCCTGCTCTTACCATGGACCAGCCTCGCCCCATCGTCGTATTGGATTTCGGCTCGCAGTACACGCAGCTCATTGCCCGCCGCGTCCGCGAGATGCACGTGTACTCGGTCATCGTGCCGTGTCACATTCCGTTCGACGAACTGGTGCGGATGTCTCCCCAAGCGCTGATTCTCTCGGGAGGGCCTTCTTCTGTTTATGACCCGGCTTCTCCGGCGTGTGACGAACGCGTCCTCAAGATGAATCTGCCGGTCCTGGGGATTTGTTACGGCTTGCAGTGGATGTCGTTCAAGTTGGGTGGCAAGGTGGAGCCGGCGTCTCGGCGAGAGTATGGGTTCGCCCAACTCGACATTGTCGAGCCCACGGAACTCCTTCAGGGAATACCTTCGCCACTGCGCGTGTGGAACAGTCACGGCGACCATGTGGCAGAAGTCCCGCCGGGGTTCCGTATCACCGGCCGCACGGAGAACGCCGTTTCCGTCATCGAGAACTCCCAGGCAAAGATGTACGCAGTGGAATTTCACCCCGAGGTACGTCACACCGACCGGGGCAGCGACATTCTGAAGCGCTTCGTGCAGGATATTTGCGGGGCAAAGCCGAACTGGTTTCCGCGCTCGTTCATCGAGGAGACCATCGAGCGGGTGCGCGAGCGGGTGGGTGACGGCCAGGCCCTGTGCGCGCTCTCGGGCGGGGTGGACTCCGCCGTCGCCGCGACGCTGGTGGGGCGCGCCATCGGCGACCGCCTTGTTTGCGTATTCGTGGACAACGGCCTGCTGCGCAAGAACGAGTTCGAGCACGTCACCGCCAAGCTGCGCGAGCAAGCCCACCTGAACGTGCGGGCATTGGACTGCTCCGTGCGCTTCCTCAACCGCCTGCGTGGGGTCACCGATCCAGAGCAGAAGCGGAAGATCATCGGGGAAGAGTTTATTCGGGTGTTCGAGGAGGAAGCGCGCCGCCTGGGGGCTGTCAAATTCCTGGTGCAGGGGACACTCTATCCCGACGTCATCGAGTCGGTGTCGGTGAAAGGCCCTGCGGCCACCATCAAGAGCCACCACAACGTGGGTGGACTACCGGCCGATTTGCAGCTAAAGTTGATCGAACCCTTGCGCGAACTCTTCAAGGACGAAGTCCGCGCCGTGGGCAGGGAACTGGGTCTGGACGAAGAGATTGTCAATCGCCAGCCCTTCCCGGGTCCGGGGCTGGCGGTGCGCATTGTGGGAGAGGTCACCGCGGAGCGTCTGCGGATGGTCCGCGAGGCGGACCTGGTGGTCCTGGAGGAAATAAGAGAGGCGGGTCTCTACGGTTCACTCTGGCAGTCCTTTGCGGTGTTGTTGCCGGTTTCGAGCGTGGGAGTGATGGGGGACTCACGCACCTATGCCTTCACGGTGGCGGTGCGCGCGGTCGAATCCGAGGACGGGATGACGGCGGACTGGGCCAAGCTCCCCGCGCCGCTGCTGGAGCGCATCGCCACGCGGATTGTGAATGAAGTGAAAGGCGTCAACCGGGTGGTCTTCGACATCACTTCGAAGCCACCCGGAACCATCGAGTGGGAATAATTCACCCTTGCGAGGAGGACGGCGCTTGGCCGCTCCAATGCGTCGGCGACAGGCAGAGCGAGCCTTACCGGCTTGCCAGTTTCTGAGCCATGTACAGCAGAAGTTGACGGTCTTGCTCGTTGATCCGGCCCAGCAGGCGTCTCACCTTCTCGAAGAAACGCAGTTCTTTCTGCGCATCCTCGTCCAGGGCCAGTTCTTCCGTCGTTCTGCGCTTGCTCAGATTGGGAAGCGGTGGCGGTTCTTCCCCCTCGTAGAACAATTGATAGAGGGGGATCTCGAGCGCCGCAGCAAGCTTCTCCAGGGTTTCGATGGAGGGAACGGTATGCCCGTTTTCCACCCGCGAGATATAGCAGCGCAACAAGCCAGTGCGCTTCTCGATATCACCCTGCGAGAATTTCCGTTCTTCACGCAAAGCACGTAGACGAGTTCCAATGACCATGACCGTATTCTTCCATACTGTGATTACACGGTCAATAAGATTTTGGGTCTAAGTCTCGACACGCGAGCCCCCGGGGGCGACGGTAACCCGAATGACACTTTTTTCGTCCCCCTGGTTGGAGAGAGCGTGTCCATGGAAGCCGATGGACAGTTTGCCGGCACAGGAAGCTCAGGAGCTCGCGTGGATCAAGCGCGCTCAGCGCGGCGAGCACGAGGCCTTCGGACTTCTGGTGGAGCGCTACCAGCGGCGCATTTTCGCTCAGGTGTTCCGGGTGATTCGGCGGCCGGACGAAGTAGAGGACATGGCGCAGGAGGTTTTCTTCAAGGCCTTCCGCGCCATCCGGAGTTACGATTTCCGGTCCCCGTTCGGCGCGTGGTTGTCGCGGGTGGCGATCAACCATTGCCTCGACTACCTGCGCAAAGAGCGAGCCTCTCGGGTCACGTATCACTGGCAGATGCGCGAGGAGAGCCTTCGCCGCATCGAGGCCCAGACGGAAAATCCCGAGGGAGGTGGTCTGGACCCCGAGCAGCAAGCTACCGTGCGGGACCTTGTGGGTAAGCTCCTGGACCGCGCCCCGGCGGAGGACCGGATCGTGCTCGGTCTGAAAGAACTGGAGGGGCTGTCGGTGGAAGAGATAGCGGAAATCCTGAACCTGAAGCAGAGTACGGTTAAGGTGAGGCTGCACCGTGCCCGGAAACGGATGCTCGAGGATCTGAAAGGGTGGCGACAGGGAAGGTGAGCCATGCGTTGTGAAGAGGTCCGGAAGATAATCGCGGAGGATTGGCCGGAGGAGGCTCCGGCAGCGGTTCGCGAGCACCTGGCAGGTTGCCCAGCTTGTGACGCCCTGGCACGTGATCACAGGCTGGTGCGCACTGGGTTCCATGCGCTGGCCGCCGAGCCGGCGCCCGAACCCTCGTGGGGGTTTTCGACACGCCTGCTGCGGCGCCTGCAAGAATCGCCTGAGCGGGAAGGTGCAGAGTTTCTGGAGCGCGTGGGTAGGCGCGTGGTCTATGCCACCTTCCTTCTGGCGCTCACGCTCCTGCTGGCGCTGGCTCTGCCCTCTTCGGGTCCCTTGCGCGGGCCCACGACCGCGGAGCTCTACCTGGCGCAGTCAGAAGTCGTGACCGCGGGGAACGATCCGATCTTTACGGGCGAGTTTCCCGAGAATAACGGAGCCGCTCCTGTGGCTCCGGGAAATGGCGGAGCGGGGGAAAAACAATGACACGCCGTGCTTATGTCTATTTCATCCTCACGTTCCTCCTGGGAGTCATTGTGGGCGGGGCGGGCGTGCTCTTCTACGGCTGGTACGGAGGCCACTGGCACCGGGGTTTCGAGAAGCAGCGGATTGTCCGGCATCTGAGCCAGGAACTGAAGCTCACCGACGCGCAGGTCAAGCAGCTCGACCAGATTGTGGATGATTCCATGAAGAAATTCATGGAGTTGCGGAAGCAGGTCGATCCTCAGTTTGAGGCCGTGCGCGAGGAGAGCGACAACCGCATCCGCCAGATTCTGACCCCCGACCAGTTGACGAGGTTCAACGAAATGCTCCGCCGCTTCGAGGAGCGAAGGAAGAGGGCACCCTCTCCCTGAAGCAGCCGAGGCCCTACGACGTGACCGAGGAGGATTGTTTTTCGGCAGGGCCTGCGGCGGGTGCGCTAGGCAACAGGATGACCACAGCCGCGAATTAGAAGGGGATGTCGCTGTCGGTGATTTCCGGCTCGGCCGGAGGCTCGGGTTCGGCAGCACGCTCGGCCGGAGCCCGCTCCTGCGGAACGCGCTCGGCATCGGCCTTCGAGCCGAGCATCTGCATGCTCCGGGCGACAATCTCGTAAGACGTCCGCTTGTTCCCGCTCTGGTCTTCCCACTGCCGGCTGCGGATGCTGCCCTCAATGTAGACCTGCTTGCCCTTGGTGAGATATTCGCCGCAAATCTCGGCCAGCCTTTTCCAGGCGACGATGTTATGCCATTCGGTGTGCTTCTGCTGCTCGCCTGATTGGTCTTTGAAAACCTCGTCGGTGGCAAGGCTGAACTTGGCCACGGGAGTGCCGTTGGGAGTGTATTTGAGCTCCGGGTCTTTCCCCAAGCGTCCGATTAGGATTACCTTGTTGACCGAAGCCGCCATAAGGACCTCACAATGCGGGATGGGATTGTCGGCGAAGGAGACAGCCGCTGGGCGGCGTGAAGCACCCGCCTAGTCGCCGCCTCGTCCGGCAACGGTGATGCCCAACTGCTTCAAGCGCTGGCGAGCTAGGCTGGCCTCAGGAGCTTTGGGGTACCGCTGAATCAGGGAACGAAGTTCTCGCACCCCGGCAGCCTTCCCGCCGAGTTCAATCAAGGCAAAGCCTTTCTTCAGTTGCGCGGCCATCGCCTTGTTGCCCTTGGGATACCGCTCAATACATTTGTCGTATTCCTCGATCGCCTGTTTGAAGTTCTCCTGGGAGTAGTAGCTATCGCCAATAAAGAACTGGGCGTTCGAGGCCCGGTCGGTGTCCCCGTAGTACTGGAGGTACTCCTGGAACGCCTGCACGGCCAACTGGTATTGCCCGCCGCTGTAGTAGCTTCGGCCGGAATTGTAGAGCGTATCGGC
>JBEKCQ010000036.1:0-28585 GCA_050014795.1 Terriglobia bacterium
CCCCAGTGAACAGCGCTGAACCGCTGGACGCTGCCGACGCCCATGATTGCTCCGGCGATCGTATGGGTAGTGGACACGGGGATGCCCGCCAAGGCGTTCCCCAGAATGCTCGCCGCGGCTGCGGTTTCAGCGCAGAACCCGCCCACGGGTTTCAGCTTGGTGATTCCCATCCCCATGGTCTTGACGATCCGCCATCCTCCGGCGAGCGTCCCCAGCGCGATGGCAGCATGGGCCATTAACACCACCCAGAAGGGGACGTAAAAATGGTCCAGCAACCCAGCCGTGACGAGAACGCTGGCCATAACCCCCATCGTTTTCTGGGCGTCATTGGTGCCGTGACCGAGGCTGAAGGCCGCAGCGGACAACAACTGAAGCTTGCGGAAATACCGATCCAGGCGCTGGGGGGCCCAATGGCGAAATATCCAGTAAACGGAAATCATTAGCCCTGAGCCCAGCACCACACCAATCGCCGGCGACAGGATGATGAAGACCAGGGTTTTGGTCCATCCGCTGAGGATGATTACGCCCCACCCGGCCTTCGCGATGGCGGCTCCCGCGTACCCCCCCATCAAGGCGTGTGACGAACTCACCGGCAAGCCGTAGTACCACGTAAAGATATTCCAAAAGATCGCGCCCAGCAGACCAGCCAGAATCACGTAGAGGTTGACGTACTTCAAGTCAATCATTCCCTGGCCGATCGTCTTGGCGACGGCCGTGCCAAAAGTGAAGGCTGCAACAAAATTGAAGAAGGCTGCCCAGATTACGGCTACTCGCGGGGAAAGGACACGCGTTGAGACTACGGTGGCGATGGAGTTTGCTGCGTCGTGGAAGCCATTGAGGAAGTCGAACGTCAAGGCAATCAGAATAATCGTGATGGCAAACCAGAAAGTCGTCATCGGGTCCCTTTCTCGAGTCTCGCGAGAAAGATCGCTCCGTTGTTATCACCCGCTGGAAAACCGCTCATAAGACTGAGGAAAAACTCCATCCGGGGATTTGCGCTGCGGCCCAATGTCACACCCGCAATGGCAGCAATAATCGCCAGCAGCAGCGCCAGACCGAACCAAGCTTCCGGAGCTAAGGAAACCCAGGACGCCATAACCCAGCTTCAGCGTAGCCACTTCATGTTAAGGAAAGGTTAAGCAGGGTTTAAGGGCTCGTTAACCTTGGGGAGGATGCCTACTGTAGGCTCGGACTTCTTGACAGCACGAACTCACGATCCGTCAGCGGCGCGAGAGGCTGTTCCTGACAGCTAACGGGCGGGGCGGCGCAAATTTGACAGCAACAAACACGAGGCGTAGGATTTCTCGTCAAGACTGAAGCTGCAAGACGGCCGTTTCCAGCAAAGGCACGTTTTCCTAGCTGCGCGTAAGAGGAAATACGGGGAGACCCAACATGAAAAAGCTGGACGTCACCATCGTGGGCGGCGGAATGATCACCAACGATCTGCTCCTGCCCTCGCTCTACCATCTGCAGAGAACGGGCGTGGTCGGCCCTATCCGTATCTGCGCTTTGAATACTCCTCCGCTCCGGGCCCTGAAGGAAAATCCGGATCTCCTGCAAGCGTTTCCCGGGCAGGATTTCACTCCGTACCCGGCGCTGGCGGAGGCGCCGGACAAAGACTTTCCTACCCTTTACCAGGAAGTCATCGCCGCGATGCCGCCCCGGAATGTCTTGGTCGTGGCCATGCCCGACCATCTCCACTATGAAGTCGTCAGGGAGGCTCTCGAGCACGACCAGCATGTCTTGTGTGTGAAGCCTCTGGTTCTCCAGTATCAACACTCGGTCGAGATTGAGAAGTTCGCCCGGCAGAAAGGCCTTTTCATCGGCATTGAGTATCACAAGCGGTTTGATCGACGCTCGCTGGTAGCCAAGCGGAGTTATGCCCTCGGGCACTTTGGGGCGTTTGTCATGGGGGAAGCGAAGCTTATTGAGCCTTACTATTACCGCTTTTCTAACTTCCAAAATTGGTTTACGCCCGAGCGGACCGACCCTTTCACCTACATCGGTTGTCACTATGTGGACCTGGTCTATTTCATCACCGGGTTGAAGCCGGTGGAAGTGTCGGTCCTGGGGATCAAAGGCCGGTTTCCCAACGGGAACCCCGCCTTCCTGTGGTCGCACGGCCGCGTCCTATTTGAAAACGGCGCGTTACTCTCGGTCGTGAACGGCTTGGGCTACCCGGATGCCGGGGCGGGCAGCAACGATCAAGGCTTGGTGATGTACTGCGAAGGCGACGGCAAGAATGCCTTGATCGACCACGACGACCAATACCGTGGTGTCGCCCACTGTTATCTGGAGGGCCTGGGCTGCGGCGGGTCTCAGTATAACTATGTGAGTCCCGATTTCTACCGGCTGGTGCCGTGGGAGGGCGCCGGTTTCAAGCCCGTGGGTTATGGCTACGACTCAGTGGCCGCGATCATCAGCGCCATTGGCCGCATAGAAAACGAGACCGCCGAACTTCCCGCGGAATCCGCTCTGGTGCGGCGCCGGCAGATGATTGCGGAGGTGGACGACAAAGGCATTATTGCCACACCCTCCAACAGTTTCATCAATGAGCTGGTCGTGGAGGCCGCGCGGATGTCCATCCTAAGTGACGGCGCTCCGGTTAAGATCGTTTACGGCGACCGGCCGCATGTCGAACCGAAGTCTTGAGGTGAAACCCCCTGAGGAGATGCCATGGCAGCTTATGATTTGACTCCCGTCAACGTGCCCAAGGTTCAAACCAAATACCGGACGATCCGAACGCCTCTGCCCGTCCCGGAATCCCTGCCCATATTCCAGGAATTGATGAAGTCCGAGCCGCGCTCGATGAGTGGGCAGCCACCAATAGTCTGGCATAAGGCGGAGGACTTCATCGTCAGCGATGCCTGGGGAAACCGATGGATTGACTGGTCCTCCGGCGTGCTGATCACCAACGTGGGGCACGGCAGAAAAGAAATCAAAGACGCGCTGAAGGAAGTCATCGATCAGGGCTTGTTGGCGACGTACGTCTTCGTGCACGAAAGGCGAATGAAGCTGGCGCGGATGCTGCGTGAACTCTCGCCCGACCCTGACAAGTACAGCGTTTTCTTGTTGAGCACGGGGAGCGAAGCCACCGAGAACTGCCTCAAACTAGCCAAGACTTACGGGCTGGAGAAATACGGTCCGCACAAAAAATTCTTCGTGACGTTCCAGTACGCCTTCCACGGCCGCACGATGGGCGCGCAACTGGCCGGTGGAATGGACAGGCAGAAAAAGTGGATGGGGGACCGCGACCCCTCGTTTATCCAAGTGCCGTTCCCGGACGGCTTCAAGAACGAGGATACGTCCTTCGATCTTTTCCTCAAGACGCTCGCCCAGAAGAACGTCAAGCCCCAGGACATTGCCGGAATCATGACGGAGACCTACCAGGGAGGTGGCCCCGATTTTTTGCCGGTGGAATATGCGCAGCAGCTCGAGGCGTTCTGCCGGGCGCATGACATTGTGATGTGTTACGACGAAGTGCAAGCCGGTTTCGGGCGCACGGGGAAGATGTTTGGGTACGAGCACTACGGCGTCACGCCCGACCTCATTGCCTGCGGTAAAGGGATTACCTCGTCTCTGCCGCTGGCGGCGGTCATCGGGCGCGAAGATATCATGGGCTTGTATCCGCCGGGGTCAATGACTTCCACCCACTCCGCGTCGCCGTTGCCCGTGGCGGCGGCCATTGCCAGTCTGGAAGTTCTGCGGAGGGACCACCTCGTCGAGCACGCGGCGGCCATGGGGAAGATTCTCCTTCCCGTGCTGGAGCGCGTCCGCAGCAAGCATCCGAAGGTTCTCGGCTGCGTGCGCGGCATGGGCCTGGTGGCGGGGATCCAGGTGGTGAAGCCTGGAACCAAGGAGCCTGACCCCGACACCGCATTGAAGATCAATGTGGCGTGTTTCCAGAGAGGCCTGCTCATGTTCGCGCCGGTGGGCGCGAGCGGCGAATGCATAAAAATCGCGCCGCCTTTGGTCATCACGGAGGAAGCGCTGAGGGAATCGCTCCAGGTCTTCGAAGAAGCCGTGGATGCCGTTCTCGCCGGCCATTAGCGTGCTGGTCCGGTGCGATGCAGTTCGGCGACAGGTTGCGCACGAATTGGGGCACCTCCTGGCGCAAAGGGACGTATCGTGCGCCGTGGATTATTTCCGAAAGGATCTAGTGAGGTTTCTCCTGCCTGCGGCCGGAAAGCGAAGACCGCACGCTTTACCTGCCCACAATGATCATCGCGCGGATCGGCGCGCCATTTGTGACTATGGGCCGACTGGGAATTGCCAGCAGGCAGTTCCCAGCCTGAGGAGGTGTCTGTATTGGCGCCTCTGGCGGGGTGCCCAAGTCGGACATTAGAGATCTGCGGAGGAGCGCGATGAAAAACCAAACCGCAAATGTCAAGGAGCCATTTGAGCCTTTCCAGATCAGCCGGCGGAGGTTCCTGTTGTCCGTTGCCGGGGCCAGCCTGACTCCGGCGATGGCCAGCGCAAGTCAGGCCAAGCGCCTGGTCACCGCCGATAGCCTTGTCCGGGTTGGCCTCATTGGCAGAGACGGGCACACCGATGTCCTCCTCGACAGCATCCCCAAGATGCCAAGGATTCGTTTGGCGGCTTATGCCAGGGGCCAAGCTGGAGAAGACAGTGCCTGGATCCAAGAGCATCCCGCCTGCACCAGGCAAACCCACGTGTACGAGGATTACCGGGAAATGCTGGAAAAGGAGGAACTCGATGTCGTGGGGGTCTGTCCGCCCTACTACCAGAACGCCGAGGCATCAATCCAGGCAGTACGCCAAGGAATTCATGTACTCTCAGAGAAGCCGGCAGCTACCAATCTTGAGGATCTCGACCGCCTCGAGCGAGAGGTGCGCCAGAGCGGCGTCCACTACAGCATCATGCTGACGATGCGCGCCATGCCGGTCTTTCAGGCCGCGCGAATGGCCATCCGGCAAGGAGCCGTCGGAGAACCCATCCTGATCTCCAGTCAGAAGTCCTACAAGTATGGTGCAGAGCGCCCCTGGTTCTACAAGGAGAGGAAGACCTATGGGGGCACCATCCCCTGGGTGGGGATCCACGCTCTCGACTACATGAGGTGGGTCTCAGGGCAGGAATATGCCCAGGTTGCCGCCTACCATGGAAACAAGGCGCACCCACAAGCCCCGGGTTGTGAGGACCATGCCGGGCTTCTGTTCCGGTTGGTTAACGGGGGCACGGCGGTCTGCCATCTGGACTATCTTCGCCCGGAGACTGCTCCCACGCACGGGGATGCCCGCCTTCGCATTGCCGGGAGAGAAGGAGTCCTCGAGGTACGAGAGAACGAGGATCAGGTTCACCTGATCAGCTCCAAAGGCAAAACCGGGGAGTTACCACTTCCGCCAGCCGTCGATCTGTTTGCCGCTTTTGTTGCCGAACTGCAGGGCGAGGGGCAGCACTTGATCTCCGCCGATGAGGCCTTTTCCATTACCCGAATCTGTCTGAAGGCCCGCGAGGCCGCGGACAGCGGGAAATGGGTCACTCTTTAGGCGTGGAGCGATCACCGCGTCGGGGCGAGTGCTCGCGTTCACTCGCGACCTTGAGAATCTCACGTTTACCCGGCAGGATGGACGTGAACTTGGAACGCTGCGCGTACGTGCGGGACAGCGTTTCAGGACAGGCAGCGGAAGCTATCGACATGACATCACAAGAGACGCGGAACAGACTCCGGCTGGAAAAAGTTGGCGCACGGGAAGGAATCGCTGTCTAGGTGATTGAGAAGGTTGGAGCCGGCGAAGGGAATCGAACCCCCGACCTACGGTTTACGAAACCGTTGCTCTACCGACTGAGCTACGCCGGCCCGCGGAGATGAAAATGCTCACCCAGCAAAGTTAGCGTCACCGCCAAAATCGTGGGTGAGCATTTTGAGAGGAGAATAGAATGGCGGACGCGCCCCGCCAAACTAAGCTCGCTGTGAGTCTAGAAAATCGATATGTCGATGTCAAGGGAATTCTCAGGATTTTTTTAGCCACCTAAGTCCAGTATTATCAATGACTTGTAGTCGTTTTCAGGCCACAAACCAGAAAGCCGCCATTTCCTTTGAAAACGGACTTGGTAGCCATGCAACTCATTGAAAACAATCTACTTACATCTAGCTCAAGTTGAGCCGAATGATGGTTTCGCGTTCGGGGTCGGCCCACTCCCAGCGGGGGAACAGTTTCGTTGCTGCTCGCCGGGAGAGGAAGACCAGGATTCCCCCTCCGAGTGCAAAGCCCGCAATGATAAAAGAGAGCATGAGATTGGCGAGCACCAACTCGACGACCTGAAGCGTGAAGGACTTCGCGCCAGGATAACGCTCATTCCAACTCACGTTCGATGTGATTTGAAACTGGTCCATCAATCCCTTCGCTGCGTTTGCCGAGCCCGACTTCAGAACCAGAATCACGAATGATCCGCTGCGTCTTCCATAGATTGACTCGGGGCCGCGGTCCTGGTTGATTCCCAGGAAACTCCCCATGGCTCCGAAGCGCACGCGCGCAATCTGGGGCGTGGGGTAATTGATGGCCAATACTGTGGCGCGCCCGCGATCCGCCATGTACTCTGCCACCTGAGCCTCGGCGCCCTGGGGGAAGCCGATGAGTTCGGTGCGAAACCCGGGCAACACGCGGCGGGCCACTTCCAGGCCGAGCACGTACCTTTCAGATCTCGGCCGCAAGCCTTGCGTGGGCAACGCGGCAGGCAAACGCGCCATATCCTGTGAATTGGGCCGAGTGCCGCCAATGAAAATCAGCAGGGCGGCAAGGTCGTTGTCGGAAATCTGTGAGCCGACCGCTCGCGCCGCCCGAACAAAGAATTGGCCTCTGGCCATGAGCGCCCCTTCGGGCCCGATCAGGGTGACCGCCATGCCCTTGGCCGGCTCCATGGCTTCCGTCTGATAGTAGGTGAGCAAGCCGTAGGCGGCGGAAGGGTCCGGGGCCTCTTCAATCAAGACTTCTGCGGTGTGAGACCCCAGATGATAAGTACGGCGGACAACCGCCTTCACTCCGTATTCGCGCTCGATGGCGGGATCGCCGCCCCATTCGCGAACCGCGTCTACGTCCAGAGGCTCAGATTTGACTAAGTGCCAGTTCGCCGCAGGGATCAGGGGGATGACCGTGTGCTCCTGGGCCGCCGCCGAGTAGGGAACTGCCAGCAGGGCGAGCAGGAGTCCGAATTGCCTAGCCAAGAGGCGAGCCATCATGTATCAGGATATCAGAAATCAGGGGCGGCGGTGGGAGAGGAACCCTTGGCGGAGGTTGCCTTAGGCGAGCCGCTGAGCGGTGCTTCCTGCGCGACCTTCACTCCTCCGAGGCCGCTCACGTAGCGGTCGATGCCGCGATAAAGCGCGTCGGCAATTCGTTCCCGATGCTCCGGCCGTTTCAGCAGGCGTTCGTCCTGGGGATTGGTGAGAAAGGATATCTCGGCCAAGACGGAGGGCATGTTGGCGCCGATCAACACCACGAACGGGGCTTTCTTGATGCCGCGGTTCTTCTGCTCCCCGCTGAATTTTCTCAGCCGCGTATAGATCTCGCGCTGGATCTGCGTGGCGAAATCCTGCGACTCCTCGATCTTCTCGGTCAGGGCAATCTTCTTGATCAGATCCTGGAGTTCGTGGACGGACTCCTGGGTGGTGGCGTTTTCTCGGGCCGCCACTTCCAGGGCCTCCGGGTTCGAAGTGAAGTTCAGGTAGTAGGTTTCGATGCCCCGCGCCCGGTGGTCCCGGCTGGCGTTGGCATGAACGGAGATAAAAAGATCGGCGGCCTTCTCGTTGGCGATGGCCGTCCGCTCTTCGAGGGGGATGAACGTGTCGTCAGCGCGCGTCAGGATGACTTCGGCGCCCGTTTTCGCTTCCAGCAGTTTCTTCAGTCGAATCGCGACATCCAGCACCAAGTCCTTCTCGCACAGCCCGGTGGGCCCGATGGTGCCGGTATCGTGGCCGCCGTGACCCGGGTCAATCACGATGCGCGCGATTTTCAGGCCCAGCGCCCGGGTAAGTGTGCGCGCGCCTGAGTCAGTGGGAGTGGACGGTTTGATGGGGACTGCGCTTTTCGCCGGCGCGGCGCCTCCGGGCTCTGCCTGCCGCGCTGCCGAGGAGGGGAGCGGGGGTAATTTGGCCGAGGCGGTTTCCTTCGGCGCGCTGGCGCCCGTCCGCGTTGCCCCTCCGGCTTCGTCAACGACACCGGCGATCGCCTTCGCGGGCTTGCCCTCCGCCTTTGTTGCAGAGGGTTCCGCCGTCGCGGGAGTTCTGCCGTTGGGAAGTGGGCTCGGCTTCTTGGCCGCCGCCCGCAAGGTCTCCTCAGAGGCAGGCGCTGGCGGCGCCTTGGCAGGTTTGGCCTCGGCCGGTTTTTCCGCTGCCCGTGACGGTGGGCCGTTGATATCAATGACCAGGCGAAAAGGATTGGGCAGGGTGAAGACGGAATAGTCCTCGATCTTCTCCACATCCAGCACGACGCGCGTGACGGTGGGCAAGTATTGGCCAATGCGGATCTGGCGTAAGAACCCGTCCTCCACGGGGAACGTCTTGCGCACCAGGGCAGAACTCACACGCGCGTTGGTGAGGTCAAGGACGATGCGGTCGGGATTTGGCACGCGGTGGCTTTCGAACTTCACCTCGCCTTCGACACTGATGACGATGCGCGAGTAGTTGGAGCCCACCCAGCGGCGAACGGCTGTCACTTCCGGTAGCGCGCCCGCCCGGCGCTTCTCTGCCTTGGTGAGTCGGGCGGCTTCGCCCTCTGCCAGCAGGCGGTCGATCTGCCGAACCTTCTCCTGGGCTTCGACGGCCTTTGCCGAACGGGGGTATTTGTCCGCGTATTCCTGGAAGCTCTGGCGGGCTTGTTCAGGATTGTCGAGCTCAAGGCGATAGATCTCGCCGATGGCCAACAGCGCGTCGCGGGATAAGCCACTCTCAGGGTACTGCGCGATGAGGTTGTGATAAGCCTCGATGGCGCTCCGATAGTATTCGTCGCTGGCGAAGCGCTCGCCCATCTCCGCGTAGAGTTCAGCGATGGACTTGAGGGCCACCGGGGCCTTGCCATAAGCCGGATCGTCTTGGTGCACGGCGCGGAAGGTCCGAATCACTTTCTCGTAATCTGCCTTCTGCCGAGCGTTCTCGGGCCGGGAGGTGAGCGTCGTCCACAGACGGACCGCGCTTTCATAAGACGCGCGAGCGCGCGCCCGCCGCGAGGCGGCAGGAGCAGAGGAAGAAAGCACGGGGAAGGCCAGCAGGCTGGCTAAGAGGATGGCGCACCAGGTTCGGGTATCTCGATTGATCAACCTCAACCGTTCAATCTCCGCAATCCTCCGGTGCTAACCGGGTCTCGTCAGGACCCGAGCCGGTCGGCGGACAACCTCCGGGACTAACTAGAATTCATTCCCATTGGTGAAATGCACCACCCCCTGCGCATCCACGTAGCGATAGATGGGAGCCTTGGGCGGCTCTTTGGGCATCACCTTACGTTCGCCTGTGAGCGGCGCGCCGTACCGGTCCGAGACTTTCCGCAGGTAGTCGCGAGTTTCCGTATAAGAGGGAATCCCACCCTGACGCAGCACGGAATTCTCTCCGGCGTTGTATGCCGCCAGCGCCAGCGACAAGTCCCCACCGAATAGGTCCAGCAGATACTTCAGGTAGGTGACCCCGGCCTCGATGTTCTGTTTCGGGTCGAAGGGGTTATCCACGCCGAAACGCATGGCTGTGGCGGGGATCAACTGCATCAGCCCCATGGCGCCTTTGTTCGAGACGGCGTTGGGCTGGTAATCAGACTCGACTTGAATGATGGCGTGGACCAGATCCGGGTCCACTCGTGCGCGGTTGGCCGCCTGTTGAACCAAACGATCGATTTCGGCGGGAGGCAACGACGGGGAATCCGAGCGAACAGCGCGGAACCCGCGGGCTGTCCGGCCGTTTACTGGGGCAACCGGGTCCCCGACGTTGATGTAAAC
Organism: Terriglobia bacterium; assembly: GCA_050014795.1. Taxonomy (GTDB): domain Bacteria; phylum Acidobacteriota; class Terriglobia; order UBA7540; family UBA7540; genus JALHUF01. The sequence goes on from JBEKCQ010000036.1 coordinate 9,940, forward strand.
CTTGTGCCCGTGCTCGTCTATCACCGCCACAATTTGGTCAGCGCGTGCCGGCTGGGCAGACAACAGCACCCAGGTCACGGCCAGCGTCCCGACCAAGGCGATGAGGCCGGTTTTTGTGTACCTGTGCATCGAGGTCCAGTCCCGGGCACGCCCGGGTCTTGCACCCATCCCCCCTCCCGTCCTGTTGCGTTAGCCACCAACTTGGTGCGTCCGAGCTCTCTCCTCGGCTCTCAGGCGGGGATTAGCTGGCGCTCCATCGTCCCGCCACGACGCACGCCCGCTGAACTGCCCGCATTATAACACTCAGGGGACGGCGAGCAAAGCCCGGAAAACCGCATTGTGTCTGCTACCCTTTCCGCTTGGCCTGCTCGGCGACCGCTTTCGCCGCGCGCGCGATGGCTTCGGGGTCCCCCAAGTAGTAGTGCCGGATGGGCTTGAGGTCGTCGTCAAGCTCGTAAACCAACGGGATTCCCGTGGGGATGTTCAACTCCACGATGTCGTGGTCGGAGACGTTGTCCAGATACTTTACGAGACCGCGCAGGCTGTTCCCGTGCGCAGCCACAATCACGCGTTTGCCGGAGCGTACAGTCGGGGCAATGGTCTCATGCCAATAGGGAAGGGTGCGGGCCACCGTGTCCTTCAGGCACTCGGTGAATGGAACTTCCTCAGGCCGCAGGTCGCCATAGCGGGGGTCTCGGCCGGGGTAGCGTTCGTCGTCGGGCGTCAAGGCGGGCGGTTGGATGTCGTAGCTCCGACGCCAGATCTTCACTTGCGCCTCGCCGTACTTCGCGGCCGTCTGCGCCTTGTTCAGGCCTTGCAGCGCTCCGTAGTGGCGCTCGTTCAGCCGCCAACTGTTGTAAACAGGAATCCACATCAGGTCCATTTCATCCATGACGATCCATAGCGTCCGGATGGCACGCTTCAGCACGGAGGTATAGGCGATGTCGAACGTGTAGCCTTCCTTCAGAAGGACCTTCCCCCCCTCGTGTGCTTCCTGCACACCCTTCTCGCTCAGGTCAACGTCTGTCCAGCCCGTGAACAGATTCTCCTTGTTCCAGGTGCTCTCCCCATGACGGAGTAGAACCAACTTATGCACGATGAATGCTCCTTCCCAAGAACATTTTGCCCACGCGCACTCGAACGTCCCATTATATGTGGAAAGTCTTCAGTTGTGGCAGGCGTAGCGCCGGCATCTTGCCGGCTGTGCCGTCGGGACGGCGGCGCTACAGCAGTTTCTCGATGGTTGCCGGTACCGCCCGGAGGGCTTCGTCCAGCTTGGCGGGATTCTTGCCGCCGGCTTCGGCGAGGTCTTTGCGCCCGCCGCCTGAGCCTTCTACGATGGCGGCCGCTGCCCGCACAATCTTGCTGGCATCCAGCCGCTTGGTGAGGTCGTTCGAGACGGCGGCGACCAGGCTTACCTTCTCGTCGGCGACGCTGCCGAGGACAATGACGCCGGAACCGAGTCGCGGCCGCAGGTTATCCACCATTTGCCGCATGGCGGCGCGGTCTGTGGCCTCAACGCGCGCCGCGATCACCCGCACGCCCTTCACATCGACCGCGTTCTCAACCAGATCACCCGCCTGGGCTGCCGCGTGCTTCATCTGCTGGGATTCCAATTGCTTGCGGAGCTTCTTTTCTGATTCTGTCAGCTTCTCGACGGCCTGGACCAGCTCGTCGGGCTTAGCCCGCAGCGTCTCCGCGAGCAGCGCCAGCGTCCCGCTGGCCTCGCGCAGGTGGTTGAGCACGCCCGCGCCGGTCAGCGCCTCAATGCGCCGCGTCCCCGCCGCCACGCTGCTTTCAGAAACCACCTTGAACAGGCCAATGTCGCCGGTGCGCCGGACATGCGTGCCACCGCACAGTTCTCGCGAGAAGTCGTCAATCGAGAGCACGCGCACCTTATCAGCGTATTTTTCCCCGAACAATGCCATGGCCCCCGCGCTCACGGCGGCATCGAGGTCCATCACCTGTGTCTCGACCACTTCGTTCGCCAAGATGTGCTCGTTCACCAGGTCTTCGATGTCGAGCAGGTCTTGGTCGTCGAGCGCGGCGTAGTGGGTGAAGTCAAATCGCAGCCGGTCCGGCGCCACCAGCGACCCCGCCTGCTTGACGTGGGTCCCGAGCGTCTTCCGCAGCGCCGCGTGTAGCAGGTGCGTCGCCGTGTGGTTGCGCCGGATTGAATTCCGCCGCTCAGCATCGACGGTTGCGGTCATCACGTCTCCCACGCGAACTGCCTTGCCGCGCACCACCACTTTATGGGCGATCGCGCCGCTGACTGGATAGTACGTGTCAATGACATGCGCGATTTCCGAACCGTCCGACGCTAGGAGGTGACCTGAGTCGCCCACTTGCCCCCCCGCCTCTGCATAGAACGGCGTGCGGTCAAGAATGATCTCGCCTTCCTCGCCTCTGCACAGCTCGTACTTACTTTGACTGTTTTGGATGATGCCATAAACTAAGCAATCGCCCGATTTCGTCTCTTTGTACCCAAGGAATTCAGAATGCCGTACAGGCTGAATCTTCACGCCTCCCTCGGGGAGTGGCACGCTGAACAGCCCAGCGTAAAGGGACTGATAGACACGATTAGGGGTCTGCTTGGCAGCACCCCTCCAAGAAGCTCGGGCTCGTTCCCGCTGGTGCGCCATCGCCATCTCGAAGCCATCACGATCAACTCCAATGCCTCGGTCGCGCGACACATCTTCCGTAAAGTCCAGAGGCAGGCCAAACGTATCGTACAGCTCGAATGCGTCTTCGCCCCTCAATAATGGTTGGGGGCGGGGTTTCTGTGATCGCAGGTAAGCGAGGAAGGGAGGAGCCGAACCTTTTCCAAAGTGCTCTTCGAAGTCTTTCGCAAGCTGCTGTTCGGAAGAATTGGCAAGTCTCTCTTCGGCCCGAAGGAAGTCGAGTTTGCGATCAAGTGCTATTCTGCCTTGAGCCTGCAAATCGTTCAGGTACCACTCGATGTCTTGAAAGCGCACTTTCCAGACTGTGTCGCCAACGAAATCTTCGAGCTTCCTAAGGCCCACTGCAAGTGTGTGTGCGAAGCGGCTCTCTTCCGCCTTAATCATGCGAGCGACCTGCCGTTCAGATTCTGCCAGTTCTGGAAACGGTTCTCGCATCATGACTGCTACGTGAGCCGCCATGCGGTATAGAAAGGGATCTTCCAATCCGAGCTTCCGACCGTGCATGATCGCGCGGCGAAGGATTTTCCGCAGCACATAGCCGCGGCCTTCGTTCGAGGGCAGCACGCCGTCGGAAATGAGGAACGTCGCGGCGCGCGCGTGGTCGGCGATGATGCGGAGGGAAACATCCGTATCGTGGCTCGTGCCGTACTCCACGTTGGCGAGACTCGACGCTTCCTCAATCAGGGGCCGGAATAGGTCGGTGTCGAAATTCGAAAGCTTCTCCTGGAGGACGGTGCAGAATCTTTCCAGCCCGGCGCCGGTATCGATGGAAGGGCGGGGCAGGGGAGTCATATTCCCCTGCTCGTCGCGATTGAACTGCATGAAGACCAGGTTCCACAGTTCAACGTAGCGGCCGCACTCGCAGGGGAACTGGCAGTCCGTGTGGTCCCGCAGAGCGGGATCGCTGGCCTTGGGGCCAAGGTCGTAGTGGATTTCCGAGCAGGGGCCGCAGGGGCCGGTATCGCCCATGGCCCAGAAATTGTCTTTCTCGTCGAAGCGGAAGATGCGGTCGCGCGGGACAATCTTGGCCCAGAGTTCTTCCGCCTCGTCGTCCTCGCGGAAAACGGTGGCATAGAGTCTGCCGGGGGGAATTCCGAAATCCCTCGTGACCAGTTCCCAAGCCCACGCGATGGCTTCCTTCTTGAAGTAGTCGCCGAAGGAGAAATTGCCGAGCATCTCGAAGAAGGTGTGATGGCGGCTGGTGCGGCCCACCTGCTCGAGGTCGTTGTGCTTGCCGCCGGCGCGCACGCACTTCTGCGACGAGCAGGCGCGCGTGTAGTCGCGCCGCTCGCGGCCCAGGAAGACGTCCTTAAACTGGTTCATCCCCGCGTTCGAGAAGAGCAGCGTCGGGTCGTTCGCCGGCACCAGCGAGGACGAGCGGACCACGCGATGGGAACGTTCCTCGAAGAACTTTAGGAATCTGCTTCTGATTTCGCTAGAGGTCATTTGTTCCGAAGTGAGAAGTCTAAAGTGTTAAGGGTGAAGTGCGAAGCGCGACCCGGGCGGAGGCCATTCAGCCTTTACCCTTCACACTTCATCCTTGCCCGGCCTCGCCTTCAAGCTCCGTCAGAGCAGCTCCTTCCGCCACAGGGCGAAGCTCCGGCCGAGCGCGTACCGCTTTCATAATATCATCAGCGCGGAATCCCCGGCGCAGCAAACTCTGACAAAGCGAGGAAAGCTTGCTGAACGTGACGGGAAGGCGGAGGGTGCGGACCTTCTTTTCCAGGACACGTTCCAGGAGCTCGCGTTCGTTGGTTTCGTCGTAGGCTTGCTGAAGGGCGGGTTCGATGTGTTTGTAGTCAACCAGCTTGGCCTTCAGTTCCCGCCGGACGCGATACCGTCCCAAGGCCCGATGGCGGGCGAGCGAGGAAGCGTACTGCTCGGCGAATTTCTTGTCGTCGAGGTACCCGAGCTGGCGGAGGCGAACGATGGCGTCCCGGACGCCGGGGTTTTCGGGGAATTTTCTTTCCAGGGCACGCCGCAGTTCGGCCACAGAATACGCGCGCCGGGCCAGCATGCGCAGCGCCGTCGTATAAGGGTCCGGCGCGCCCTGCTTATCTCTTGCCAAAGCGGTCTGCCTGCGCGGATCGCTCCATCTCTTCGCGAGCCGCGTCCCCCGTGGTGCGGATGCCGGCGATGCGCAGCTTGAACTCGTCGGGGTTCGACGAATTAGCCAGCGCTTCGTCGAGCGTGATCAGCCCCTGGTTGTAGAGGTCATACAGCGACTGATCGAACGTCTGCATCCCGTACTGCGACGTACCGGCGGCGATGGCGTCGTGGATCAGCCGGGTCTTTTCCGGGTTGATGATGCAGTCGCGGATGTACTCGGTGGTGATCAGCACTTCCACGGCTGGCACCCGTCCGATACCGTCGGACTTCCTCACCAGGCGCTGGGAAACGACCGCCCTGAGCGTCGTGGCCATTTGCAGGCGGATCTGCTTCTGCTCCGGCGGCGGGAACACGGCAATGATGCGCTGGATGGTCTCGGTGGCGTCCAGCGTGTGCAGGGTAGAGAACACCAGGTGGCCGGTTTCGGCGGCCAGCAGCGCTGTCTGGATGGTTTCCAGGTCGCGCATTTCGCCCACCAGGATGACGTCGGGGTCTTGGCGCAAGGCGGCGCGCAGCGCCGAGCTGAAGCTCGGCGTATCCACTTCCACCTCGCGCTGGTTTACGAAGCCTTTCTTGTCGCGGTGCAGGAACTCGATGGGGTCCTCGATGGTGATGATGTGGTCGGTGCGCGCGGAATTGATGCGGTCTACCATGGCGGCCAGGGTCGTGGACTTGCCGCTTCCCGTCGTACCGGTCACCAGCACGATGCCGCGCGCTTCTTCGCAAATCGTGTCAAGGATCTTGGGTAGGTAGAGTTCTTCCAGGGTTCGGATTTTGGTGGGAATCACGCGGAGCACCATGCCGACGTTGCCGCGCTGCTGAAACACGTTGACGCGGAAACGGCCCAGGCCCGCGACGCCGTAAGCCATGTCGAGCTCAGTGTTCTCCTTGAACTTTTGCTTCTGGCGGTTGGTCATGATGCTGAACGCCATGTTCAGCATGTCTTCGCTGGAGACGCGCGAGAACTGGTTGAGCGGGCGCAACTCGCCATCCACGCGGATGTAGGGATAGTTGCCCACCTTCAAATGCAAGTCCGAAGACTTGTTTTCGCAAGCCGTCCGAAGCAGTTCATCAATCGTCATTTCATACCCTCGCCAAAAACACTCCCTGATTTGCAGCCAAAACTAGCATACGCGGGCGCGGGAGTCAAAGCGGAAGTCGGGAGTCAGAAGCCAGGGGGCGGAGTTCTGAATGCTGAAGGCCTTGATCCCTCGACGGGTATTCTGTTAGACGGGCGATGCGGTGTAACTCAAGACCCACCTTCCAGTCCTGCGGCTCTTACTGGGAACTGAACACTGGCTACTGGCAACTGACATCTCAGCGCTCTGCGACGACCGGCTGGTTGCAGAGGGTGAGCCACCCGTACTTATCCTCGGCGCGCCCTTCGACGATCGCTAGGAAGCGTTCCTGGAGCTTTCGCGTGATAGGTCCGGGGTGTCCCTTGCCCACCACAATCCGGTCCACAGAGCGAATGGGTGTGATCTCCGCCGCCGTGCCGGTGAAAAAGACTTCGTCCGCGATGTAGAGCATCTCGCGCGCCATGACCTGCTCGCTCACCTCGCAGCCGAGTTCGCGCGCCAGGGTCATGACGGAATCGCGCGTGATGCCTGGCAGGACGGAGGAAGCCAGCGGCGGCGTGAGAATCTTGCCGTCCCGCACCAGGAAGATATTCTCCCCGCTGCCCTCGCTGATGTGCCCGCTGGGGTCAAGCGCGATGCCCTCCACGTAGCCGTTGGTGATGGCTTCCATCTTGATCAGTTGGGCGTTCATGTAGTTTGAGGCCGCCTTGGCCATGGCGGGCATTGTATTGGGTGCCATGCGATGCCAGGAGGCAACACACACGTCCACACCCTGCGCCAGCGCTTCCGCGCCCAGGTACTTGCCCCACTGCCACGCCAGCAGGTAAATCTCAATGGGATTCTTCAGCGGATTCACGCCCACTTCGCCATAACCGCGGAAAACCACGGGGCGCAGGTAGCAGTGCTTCACGTTGTTGACGCGCACCAACTCGACCATCGCCTGCGCCAATTGCTCGCGCGTGTAGTCCAGCTCCATGCGGTAGACCTTGCAGGAATTCACCAGCCGGTCGGTGTGGTCCTTCAAACGGAAGATGGCGGGGCCTGGCGGGGTTTCATAGCAGCGGATGCCCTCGAACAGGCAAGAGGCGTAGCTAACTACGTGCGAGGCCACGTGCACCGTGGCTTCTGCCCAGGGAATGAATTTGCCGTTATGCCAGACTTGTGCGCAGTACGCGATGGCCATGAGTTCTTCTCCAACGGCTCAGGATGTTGGCAAGACTCGCTGCCCCACGAGCTGCGGCAAACTTGAAGCTCGGTGGACACAGCGGCAAAATTATAGCACGAAGGTCGTAGTGGCGGGCTTCAGCCCGGCACTGTAGCGGCGGTCTATGACCGCCGCGATTCGACGCGGCGGCGCTTGGCCGCGACCCCCGTCTTTGATACTATCGCCCCTGAGCCGAAGCCATGACCCCCATAAGCCCGATCGGCGCGGTCGTCATCGTTCTGGGAGTGGTGGTTGTCAACATCCTGCTGGCGAACCTGGTGTGGTGGATCGTCGGCTCCAAACAGCGCGTCTTGCGCATCCTGGGCAGGGCCTTCGGCGGGTTCTTTGCCCTAGCCAACGTGGCGCTCGCCTTTGTCTGCTTCCTGCGGTTCTGGCAGACCGGCTGGGAGTGGTCCCCCATCGTGCTCTTCGTTGTGTCACTGATCTTCGCCTTCCGCTTCGGCGGCGCCACCGCCGGCCGCTATCCGTAGGCAGAAGGGAACAGGGAATAGGGAACAGGGAATAGGGAACAGGGAACAGGGAACAGGGAACAGGGAACAGATTCCCGTTCGCTGCAGAGTCGCCAGTCCCGACTTGCCACTTCCCCCCTCAAACGGTCTTCAATCATCAATCGACAATCATCAATCGGCAACTTCCAAGAATGGGTTTGCTTGGATTCGTTTTTCGACCCTTGCCCTTTGTTGTCAATAGGTTAGTGGCTTCGTTCCTGCTTTCTCAGTCTTTTTCTTTCGTGCTTTTTCCGGCTCTGGGAGTCCGGCGGGCCGCCGTCCTAGCCTCGGTAGAGCGCCAAGCAACGAAAATGAAAAGCCCAACCCCATGACCGTAGTCTTCCTCCATTCTGCGCGCTAGCGTTATAGCGTACATTACTGGATTTGTGAAGCAAAAATGCAGTCGGTCCAGGGGCCCCCTCGGGCAAGCCACGGAGGGGCAACATAGGGTAGCCCAGCGCGAAAGCGCTCGGGAAAAGGCGGGGCAAAATACGAATTTCTCAAATGTTCTGGCGCCCGTTTTCCCAGGGCTGGCGCCCTGGGCCAAATTAGATCAGCCCTCCGGGCCTGGCTCCGTACTCTGATGCTGCCGCTCTTCCCTGAACCCTCCATGTCTCCATGCTTCCGTGGCCTCACCTGTTCAGTGCCGCCTCCCTTTCTGGGAAGCGCGCATCTGCTGCGGCTGGTGAGCCCACTCAATGCCTCTCTCTAGGCTGGCCAAAGAGTTCGGGAGACAGGTAGTAGCCCCTCGCGGCGGCAGGTTTCTCCTCTTCCACCTTGATCCGATGGGCCTTGGCGTACGGATCCTGGCGAATGCCTGTCACCTGCCAGGAGACCTTGTGGCCCCTGCCTTTGCCCTCATCCATTTTGTGGAGCGACCGGGATGCCTTGACGCGGACCATCATCACGGGGGCTTGCCAGTTGGGTGATGCAGCACGTCCACCCGCGAGCAGAAGCGATAGGGCTTGGCTTCCGTAAGCTGGTCACCCATGGCGGCCACCCAGACAGTATACCCCCCGATGGGGAAGTACGATGACAGGCTATAAGCCCTGAGGCAGCAAGGGATTAGCTGGTGGACCTGGAGGGGTTCGAACCCTCGACCTCATGACTGCCAGTCATGCGCGCTCCCAACTGCGCCACAGGCCCCGAAAGACAGTTATCAGTGGTCAGCTGCCAGTTGCCAGCCATACGACACTCTGGTCCGCTTTCCCGACGACTGACCGCTCTATCGTTTGTAGCATGAGGCCGACTGGCTGTCAATGAATCGAGCCATCGGCTCATCGGGACATCGAACCATTGAATCACTGAACCATCGGTCTCGGTACTTGACCCCGACGTCCGAAATCAGAGAGGCGGAACTCGAAACTCGTGGGCCCTCAATCCTCAATCTTCAATCGGCAAGTGCCCGGCCCCTGTTTTTTGGGAACAAACCTTTTGCCCGTGGTGTCATATCTAATGGAGTGAAGGTGTAGGCGCGGTCTTGCGGTTGAGGTTCGGAACTGCTATCGTGGGTGCATGATGGACACCGCGCGACCCGTGGAAGCGGCGCTCGAGCAGGCGGTTCCGGCGGCCAGCCACGAAGCGGCGCTGGTTGCAGAACTGAGGGCTGGCTCGGAAGAGGCATATGCTTATCTGCTGGCTGTCTATCAGAACCAGGTCTTCAACCTGATTACCCACATTGTGGAAGGCGGGACGGACGCCGCCGACGTGCTGCAAGATGTATTCGTAAAGGTTCTCAAGGGGATCAAGCACTTCCACGGCGACAGCAGCCTGAAGACCTGGATCTACCGGATCGCAATTCATGAGGCTTCGAACCACCGGCGGAGCTGGCTGCGGCGCCACCTGCGCGAAGTTTTCTCGCTGGACGAAGATGGCGCAGTCCCGGACGTGGTACTTGCGGAATCCCCCGTCCAGCCTGAGACACCTTACCAGGCGCTGGAGCAGACTGAGCGGCAGCGGCTAGTGCAGCGGGCCCTGGCCAGCCTGGCCCAACCCTATCGCACCGTAGTGGTGTTGCGGGAGATGGAGGGGCTGGCTTACGAGGAGATCGCCCAGGTACTGGGCATTTCGGAAGGAACTGTGAAGTCTCGCCTGATGCGTGGGCGGGAACTACTCAAGCGGAAACTCGGAAACTGGTTGGGAAGATAAGATGATGCAAAAATGTATCGAGATTCGCAGCCACTTCTCCGACTACCTTGATGACCGGTGCGAGCGGGAGGCAGTCAGGTCGGTCCGGTCCCACCTAAGCTTCTGCGCGTCCTGCCGCGAGGAGCTGGAGCGCATGCAAACCGTGCAGGCGGAGTTGCAGACGTTGCCGCGGCGGCGCGTGCCGCCCGAACTGGCCCTGCGCCTGCGGGTCCGAATATCGCATGAGCTTCACCGCAACCTACCAAGGCGGTTCGGGATACGTTTTGAAAACGCCCTCCAGCCGCTGCTGTTGCCGGCTTCGGGAGGCGTGTTGACGGCGATTGTTTTCTTTGTCCTCATCATGGGTACGCAATTTGTGCCTCTCCCTACCAGCCCGGATGTCCCCCTGGGGATCTACACGCCGCCCCGGGTGCGGGCGCTTGCCCCGATCAATTTCGATTCGGGTGACCAGTCGGTGGTGTTGCTGACGCAGATTGACGCGGCGGGGCGCGTGATGAGCTATAAGGTTTTGTCCGGACAACTTTCGCCTCAGCTGTCGCGCGACGTGGACCGTATCATCTACTTCAGCCTCTTTGACCCTGCCACGGCCTTTGGGAAGCCAACGGACGGGCAAGTGGTTTTGTCGCTGCGGTGCATCACAGTCCGAGGTTAGCCCGTTTGGCTCCCAACTCTCCTATGCCATGTAGGTTCCTGCTCCTGCCAACGCGTCGCGGGCAGGGAAGCGCTCTCCCTCAAGCGATAGGACGCAGTTTGCCGGCCGCCGTGAAATGGCTGATTTGCGGGCTCCTGCTGAGCGGGCTGGCGGCTCCGCCTGCGGTTTGGGCTCAGGCAGCGAGCAATGTGATGCTGGACGCCAACGAGCAGCTTTTTTCCATTCTTGCGGCCGCAGCCGCCGCAGGCCAGGATTGGGGCAGCAGCACCGACAACGCCATGCAGGCGCGCGCGGAATTACGGGCCTTCCTTGCCAAGAAGAGTCTTCCTGTTGCGCCTGAGCTGCGCAAGTTTTTCACGGAACACCATGTAACAGGCGATGCGGGTGGGAACCTGGGGCAGTACGTCTCACTGGCGCTGCTGCTCGGCCCACCTCCCGATTTCCGATTCACCGTGCCGCAGACCGACTTGCCCCCGGATGCCAAGGCGCTGGCGGGATTGGTTCCCTTGCTGAAGAACTTCTCGGAGCAGGCGAACCTGATTGATGTTTGGGCACAGCTCCAGGGCCGGCACCAGCGTGAGATTGAGCGGTACAGCGCGCCGGTGCGCCGGAGCATCGAACGGTCGGATGCCTACCTTCGCTCCCCGAGTGGCGCCTACCTGGGCCGCACGTACACGATTTACCTGAGTCTGCTGGGGGCTCCGGAGCAGGTTCAGGCGCGGATTTACGGCCAGAACTACTATCTGGTCGTGACCCCGTCGAAAGAACCCAAGCTGGCCGAGATCCGGCACCAGTACCTGCATTTCCTGCTCGATCCTCTGACGGTGAAATTCGCCGCCGAAATCAACCAGAAAGCTGAACTCGGCAGCTTGGCGCGCCGGGCGCCTCTGCTGGGGTCGGATTTCAAAGAGGACTTCTACCTGCTGGTCACGGAGTGCCTGATCCGTACCGTGGAGTTGCGAATGGACAAGCGTCCCGCGGCGGAGGCGGAGAAGAGCGTGCAGGAGATGGCGGCTTCAGGTTTCATTCTGGCGCCCTATTTCTACTCGGCCCTGGCGGACTATGAGAAGCAAGAAGCCGCCATGAGCGTAGCCTACAAGGACATGATTCTGGGGATCGCCCTGGCCAAGGAGAGAACACGACTGGCGGCAGTGAAGTTCGCGCCCAAGCCCGAGCCGGCGCAGGGTACGGCGCCCTCGGCACTGTCCGAAGAAGAACGTCTGCTGAACCAGGCGGATAATCTGATCTCCGAGGGACGGTACCTTGAGGCCAAGGCGGTCTATCAATCGGTGCTGGAGACGGTGAATCCCAAGAGCGAGCGCGCCCTGTTTGGCATGGCGGTGGTGGCCAGCAATACGCGCAAGCCCGATCTGGCGGAGGAGTACTTCCAGAAGACCTTGGAGGTGGCGCAGGATCTGCGAATTGTCACCTGGTCGCACGTTTACCTGGGCCGCCTTTATGATTTAAGAGGGAAGCGCAAGGAGGCGCTTGCGCAGTATCGGGCGGCCTCCCTGACCGCTACGACCTATCCGGAGGCCTTGCGGGCTCTCCAGACTGGTTTGCAGAAGCAGTTCGGGTCCAAGGAATAGGTGCCGGTGATCTTGGGGACCCCGGTGGGCGCGTCTGCTCGCGCCCGCGCTAATTGACAGCGAGAAACGATTCCGGTACGCTGAATGAGTCGGACCGGAGTAATACGAGAACAGGAGTGATTCTAGATGAAGCGAGTATTGGGTGCCCTAATTGTCTTGATTCTGGCGACGGCGTGCTCCTTGGCGGCGCAGCTCATTCAGCCCGGAGTGCCGCTCACTGAGAAGGAAGTCACTGACCTACTGAAGTCGAAGCAGTCCCCGGCGGAGAAGATGGCGCTACTTCAGCAACGCGGTGTGGGCTTTGAGCTGAACCCGGAGACCGAGAAGAAGTTGCGCAAAGTCAAGGCGGACGACCAGTTCATTCAGGCGGTCAGGAGCGCGGGGCCTTCGGCACGTGCGGTACGCGTTTCCAGCCCGGGCGCTCAGCCAACGACCCCGGAAGAGGAACGGCTCTGGGGGTCCATTCGAAACGAGCTGGATCCGGACCGCACGCTTCAAATGGCAGAGGATTTCGCGGCCAAGTACCCCAACAGCGATAAGCTGACCTTCGTGTACACCTCGGCGGCCTACGCTGCCAGGCAGAAGGCGGCAAATGCGGCGGACGCGACCCAGAGGAACAATGAGATCCAGCGTGTCGTCGACTACGGGGAAAAGAGCCTGAAACTGAGGCCGGACAATATCCTCAGCCTGTTGATCACGTCCAGGATGCTGGCGCAAGCTCAGTTGAACAAACCCCGCGACCTGGCCAAGGAAAAGAACCTGGCGCAGGCCGAGAGTTACGCAAAACAGGCGATCGAACTCATTGACAAGCTTCCCAAACAGCCTAACCAGACCGACGAGCAGTATCAGGCCATGAAGGCGGAACTAGCTTGGGAGCCGCATTCGGCGCTAGGCACGGTTCACCTGGAACGCGCCGGGATGGGGCTACAACAGGGTGTTCTCGATCCCGAGGAACTGGCGAAAGCGGAGCAGGAATATCAGGCTGCGGTGTCGATTGCCCCGTCCCCCGCGCCGCAGGATTACTTCCGGCTGGGGGAAGTACGCGCGATGCTTAACAAGTACGACACGGCCATTGAGGCCTTTACCAAGGCGGGCGACCTTGGCCAGAATACGATGATCAAGACTCTCGCCGACCAGAAGATTGAGGAACTCAACGAGCGGAAGGCGAAAGCGGCGCCGCCCGCAAAGCAGTGAAGGGAGCAGGCTGGCTCAAATTCACCGTGCCCGACGGGCGGTGCGGCCACCGTGCCAATTGGTTAGCGACCGCCCGATCGGGCTAGGGTGACGGGACAACACTGGGCATGCATGGCAGGACCTTCCCTGGAAACACTTCAAGCCCTCATCGGCTACCAGTTCAATAATCCCCACTTGCTTCTGGAAGCTCTCACCCACTCCTCCTACGCCCAGGAGTCAACCGAACACAGTCGCGACAACGAGCAACTGGAGTTCCTGGGCGACGCGATCCTGAGTTTCCTGGTCAGCGTCCGCCTGGCCGACGCGTTCCCGCAGTTCGAAGAGGGGAAACTCTCCCGGGCCCGCGCCCGCCTGGTGGCCGCCGAGCATTTGGGTAAGGTGGCGGCGCGGCTGGAACTGGGGGAATACCTGCGGTTGGGGCGCGGGGAGGAAAAAACCGGAGGTCGGACCAAGAGCAATCTCCTGGTGAACGCCCTGGAGGCCCTCGTGGCGGCTCTGTACCGCGATGGAGGCCTCGACGTGACCCAACGATTTGTGCAACAGTACATTCTGCCCGAGGACCTGACGGTTTGCGCTGACGAACAGTTCTCTACCGATTACAAGTCTGCGCTCCAGGAGTACTTACAGGGTGAGCGGGCGGGTCCGGCCGACTATCAGGTGGCGGACGAAACCGGGCCGGAGCATCAAAAGGTCTTTACGGTGGAAGTGACCGCGGGTGACAATTGGCTAGCCCGCGGGAGCGGGGCAAGCAAGAAGGCTGCCGAGCAGCAAGCAGCTAAGGCTCTGCTCGAGCGGCTGGGGAGGAAAACCGAAGCTCATGACTGAGGGACACAAGAAGTCCTCAACCCGTGACACGCTGGAGTCCCTGGTGGTGACTGTTATTCTGGCTATCTTTGGCACCACCTTTGTCCTCCAGGCCTTCAAGATTCCCACCGGCTCAATGGAAAACACCCTCCTGATTGGGGACCATCTCCTGGTCAACAAGTTTGTCTATGCTTATCCCACGGGTCTGCTGGCGCGCCTGCTACCCTATCGTGAGATCCGCCGGGGCGATGTGATCGTTTTCACGTTTCCCCCCTCGGAAGACCAGACCCAGGTCGGCGAGCACTTTGTGAAGCGGGTCATTGGCGTGCCTGGAGACCGAGTGCGGATTTTCCACCGACAGGTTTTTGTCAACGGCGAGGCGTTGAAGGAACCCTTCGTCCGTCACACCTACCTCGACCAGCTTCGTCCGGGTGACGATTTCCCGCCTTCACCCTCTGAGTATCTGCGGGGTACCACCTCTGACTGGGGTGCGGAGATGCAGAACCACGTCCGGAACGGCGAGTTGGTGGTTCCGCCGGGACACTATTTCGTGATGGGTGACAATCGCGAGCAGAGCTGGGACAGCCGGTTCTGGGGGTTTGTGCCCCGCGAGCTGATTTCCGGAAAACCGCTGCTCATCTACTGGTCCTTTGAGACAACGCGCGACGACTACACGCGCACCTCGTTCGGCGACCGGCTCGCCCAAACCTTCGATCTAGTCATAAACTTCTTCAGCAAGACTCGTTGGCGACGGACATTCGGGTTGGTGCGCTAATGGGTTCCCGGCATCACCGGCGTGCTCGAATCGCCTTTGCTGCTCTCGTGCTCCTGACGATTGCAGCGTGGTTGGTGCCGACGTTCCTGAGCGCCAACCGGTTTCGCCGGCGCCTCGAAGCTGGACTCGAACGGGCGTTGCAGCGTCCGGTCACCTTCAACTCAGCATCGTTCCGACTTTTGCCCCGGCCGGGCTTTGCGGTCGAAGACGCTATCGTGCACGAAGACCCGGCCTTTGGCCCCGAGCCGTTTGCTCGCGTTGACCGGATTGAATGCGACCTTCGCTGGCGTAGTCTCCTGCATTCCCGTCTGGACTTTTTCCGGCTCCGCCTGGAGCATCCCAGTCTCAACATTGTCCGTAACGCGCAGGGCGAGTGGAACGTAGAAAACCTGCTCCTCAGGAGCGGCGTCGCCTCCGCCAGGAGTTCCCCGACTCCTTCTGATAGCGCGGCGGGCAATTTCGACCTGGAAGTCGAGGATGCGCGGCTGAACTTCAAAGTAGGAGCGGACAAGAAGCCCTTTTCGATTGTGGATCTGCGTGCTCGGCTCACCATTGAGCCCACGAGGGGACTGGTTCGCTACCGCTTGTCGGGCAATCCCATCCGCACCGATTCTTCGCTTCCGCCGCCCGGTCTGCTGGAGCTAACGGGGGAGTGGAAGCCGGGAGCGGACCTCGCGGGCTCGTTGGACGCCACTCTCCAGACCCGTGGGGCGCTGTTGTACAACTGGGTCCCGCTGGTTGCGGGGCGCAATCCTGAGATCTATGGGGTATTCGACGCCGATGTCCGCCTGAGCGGCTCACTGCGCGTCATCAAGGCAGAGGGTGAGGCCCGCCTCACGCAGCTTCATCGCTGGGAATTGCTGCCACCCTCCGACCCGATGCCTCTCACAGTCCATTTCCGTGGAGAGTTTGATCGCCCGCACCGAAGAGCCTTGCTGGAAAGCGTGGATGCTAGCTTCGCTGACTCCCACATTCATTTGACCGGCGCGGTGGACGGTATACCTGCCTCGCCGGAATTGGATCTGGTTGTAGCGCTCGAGAGGGCACGGCTGGAAGACCTGCTGGCCGTGACCCGCCGCTTCTGGGCTCTGACGGGTACCTTTGGCCTATCCGGTCGAGTGGATGGACTGATGTCCATTCAGGGGCCTTGGCGCGAGCGGCGTTACGGGGGATTCGTGGGGGCGCGAGAGGTAACCCTGAGTACGCCCTCGATGACCTTTCCCGTTTCGGAGGTTGCCCTGCGGATCGACAACCAGGGGGCTCGCTTGGCCCCGGTGAGGTTCGCCCTGGCGCCGCGCGTCGAGCTGGTTGCCGAAGGATCGGTCGAGCGGGCGGTGCCGAACGGCGTGCCGAACGGCACCCGCCGCCGAGGGGATGGCCTGCCCACCTACGAGCTAAGGCTTTCGGCGAAGTCGGTTCCGCTGGGGGACTTGGTACGTTTCGGGCGTGCCATGGGCATCCGCGCCGCCCAGGGTTTGGACGCGCAGGGTGCCGGCACGGCTTCCTTTGTCCTTTCGGGAACGGCTTGGCCCTTCACGCGCCCTGTCCTGGCGGGCCACGCGGAACTCCAAGCGGCGCGTCTGATTGTGCCCGGCTTGACAGAGCCTCTCAATATCCCCCGGGCGCGGATCCAGGTGAACGGCGACCGGATTGTCGTTGAGCCGCTGGTGGCCGTGATGGGAACCAGCGTCTTCACGGGCCGGCTGGAACATCGAGGCGAACGGAGCAATCCTTGGTGGTTTCAGGTGAAGGCCAACGTTCTGGCGGTGGAGCAGGGAGCCCTCTGGTTTGATGCCCTGGGCCACCGGCCGCCTCTGGCGCTGCTCGAGCGGATACCCGGTCTCAGCTCCTTCAGTGCCCGCCGGGTTGCCGCCCGCGACCTCTTCGGCACCCTGAACGCCAAGGGGCAGTTTGAGGCGCCTGTCGTTTCCTATCGTTCCCTCAACCTGGAAGATTTCCGCGCGTCGGTAGAGGTATCTGGCCGCGTGATTCGAGTGGCTGGAGCCTCCTTCAAGGTCGGTAGAGGCAGTGGCCGCGGCAGCGCCGAGGTGGATTTGACCAACGCGCCAGCGCGAGTGGCCGGTGAGGTAACGCTGGCGGGAACGAAGTTGGAGACCCTGGCGGCGCGGCTCCCTGTTGTTCTCCAGAAAGCGCGGGGGACGATTTCCGGAAGCGTCCGTTTTGAGACGCGTGGCCTGACCCGCGAGGAGATGAGCGCCAACCTCAGCGGTCGGGGGACGGCGCATCTGAAGAACATCACTCTCGGGGATTTCGATCCCCTGCAAGCCGTCTCGCGCCAAGCGAACTGGGGCACACTCGAGTCTGCCCGCGGCGAGGTAACGCTTCCCTCAGCGTCCATTCCCTTCGAGATTCGCGACCGTCGGGTGTCGCTGGCGAAGCAGCCGCTGGAACTGGAGGGTGCCAAGTTGACGCTTTCGGGTAGCTACGCCTTTGATGGCGCCCTGGACCTGAACGTCGGGGCTGACTTCCGCCACGTCACGCGACGCTGGATGGGGGCGGGCCCCGAAGGTCCCGCTCGCGCCCGAGTGGCGGATGTCCACCTAGTCGGCCCGCTTGCGACGCCCGCCGCGGCACCCGAACTCGGAGTTTCCCAGGCAACTCGATGACACGGAGAAAGACGCTGCTTCCAGCAAGGACAACATCCTGGCGACCGCGTTCTGGGTTGCGTGCCCGAAGCGTGTTGCCAGCGTGGTGGCTGATTGTGTTGGCAGCAGCCGGAAGCCGCATTCTTCTGGCCGGAACTGCAATCCGATCCTTCGATATTCCACAGGCTGAGACCTCAAAAGCCAGTGGGGAAATCTCTGAAGCTGCTGCGCAGAAGCTCGCTGACAAGATGGCGAATCTTTCCAGTCCCAGTCTGCATTCGGTGGCCTCCTGGGGGCCGGTTGCTGTCACCGAAGCCGAAGCCAATTCCTACTTGAAATACCGCGGTCGCGAGTTTCTGCCTCCGGCCGTGCACAATCCCGAGATTCACATCGCGGCCGACCTTGTCTCCGGCACCGCCGACGTGGATTTCAACGAACTGGGGGAGATTGGCGCCCAGAGCGACGACTGGGGAATGAGGATCCTCTCCTTTGTTTTCAGCGGCAAGCAGCGAGTCCTGGCCACAGGAAAGCTGGAAACGGGCAAAGGTCAGGGGAGGTTGACAATCACCAGCCTGACCGTGGGAACCACAGCCATTCCTCCCGGGTTCGTGAATTTCATGCTCCAAAGCTACATGGAGAGGCGATACAAGATCGACTTGAGCAAGCCCTTTGCCCTGCCTCCGCACGTGACGCACATCGAACTTGGCGCTGGCCAGGCCACTTTCCACCGCAGCTCAAACCTGAGTCGCTGACAAGACCCCGCGCCGGTGGCTTTCGCTGTCGGAGTCCGTGGGATGAACGCCACATCGCGCCTTACAACGTGGTTGGCAACGCGCCCCTGCGGAGGGCATTTATCTGCACCTGTGCCGACCTCATCATCTGCCGGACTTCGTTGTGCAGGGCCTTCCGCTCCTCCGCCATCTGTTTGCTCAGCACACGAATTTGCTCGCGCAGAAGCTTCACTTGGCCCTCAAGGTGCTTTCTTTCCTCTTGCCCCTTGGTATCAATGCCTCTCAGACGTTCCTGGATAGCCTTTGCGTTCTCAGTAAGCTCCTTGCTCAACCGTTCAACTTGTTCCTGCTTCTGCACGGCTCCTCCTTCGTTTGTTCCTTCGATAACGTTCCTGAAGCGGGCCCAGGCGGCTTGGCGGCTTGTGCCGAGGGCGTGACCAATGTCGTCCCAGGTTGCTCCGGCCTTCAGGGTCTCGGCCACCAGCACGGACTGCCACTGCGCCCACTGCCGCCAGAGCCCCTGGGTTGCTTGAAGCGCGATGAGCGGGTCGGGGTGCTGCGTGGC
>JBEKCQ010000037.1:0-29965 GCA_050014795.1 Terriglobia bacterium
CCGCCATAGAGCAGGATGGCCGGGACATTCAGCCGGATGAGCGCCATGGCCGCGCCGGGAATGGTCTTGTCGCAGGCCACCAGCGCCACCATGGCATCGAACATGTGGCCCCGGCCGACCAATTCGATCGAGTCAGCGATGACCTCGCGGCTGACGAGCGACGCCTTCATGCCCTCGGTGCCCATAGTCACACCGTCGGAGATGGCGATAGTGTTGAACTCCATGGGCGTGCCGCCCGCGGCCCGAACGCCTTCCTTCACCTTCTCGGCCAGGCGCCGCAGGTGATAGTTGCACGGCATGGTCTCAATCCAGGTGTTGGCAATGCCCACGATGGGCCGCGCCAGGTCCGCGTCCGTGAATCCAATAGCCTTCAGCATCGAGCGCGCGCCGGCGCGATCGCGGCCGTCGGTGATAGTTCGACTGGCATGCTTGGGGTCGAACGTCATAAGCCCTCCAAATAGGTAGCGCCAGATCCGCATTTCAATCTCGCGGCTTTTCCGCACACCGCATGGTTGGGGGCAGGATGCTGCGCTACCGAAATGCCTCCAGAATTAGAAGCGGCATGTTCGCAGATTTGGCGCGAACGGGCAAGCGGCGATTGCGACTTCGCGTGCCTCGGTAGGGCAAGTCCTGCTCTCCGGACTTGCGGCCATGAAAGCTCTCCTAGGTGAATGGCAAAGCCGCAAGATCGAAGGGCAAATCTTGCATTACCTGTCCCGGCACCGTCCCGAGGGGCGTATACTGGCTCGTACATGGAGTTCCAAAATGGAGATCCGTCGCCAAATCTCGCAACGTGTCTCACGGCTCAGCAAGGCCTGGATAGCCCTTTGCTTCCTAATGCTTGCGGCCGTTACAGGTGCGGCGAAGGAGCCGTGGGAACAATTGTATTGGGGCGTGGACACGTCCGCCAAAATCCTTTTTCACCCGCCGCAACAAATCGAATTTCGGGAAGGCGAGGTCCGCTTCTTGGCTGACGAATTCACTTATGTTTATCGTCAGGGGGATGGCCATTGGACGGTTACTCCTGCCCGCAATCAAACACAACCTATCGAGGGCTGGGGGACGCCTGCAGGCGGGCCTTCCGTCGTTGAAACCGCAGAAGGTCCCTTGGTGATTGAAACTCCCGAACCAGGAGCTCTGACGCTAAGTTGGGCTGCCTGCCCTCGACCTCTGGGCCGCCTGCAGCTATGGACACGCGAACAGCTCGGGCGCGCTTGGCTCAAGCAGGCTCAGCGAATGTGGGGACCACGACCGTCCTCCCCCGAGGAAGTTGCCAAGCGGATTACTTTGTCTGACGTCTATGTTTCGGACTGGTTCGAAGATAGGCTCAGCCTTTGGCTCGCTATCAGGTTCTATATGGGTGAGGGCTCTGCCGGCATCGGCACGCTCGTGGAAATCCGCAAACCCTCATGCACAGTACGCATTCATCAGCCCCCGAACTTGGGACTCTTCTCCATTTCGCATATCGTTGGCGTCCGTGACGTACTGTGGCTCGCTACAGAACAATTCTACGAAAGCGGAACCGGCCCAGGCGTCGGCCTAGTGCGGTATTCGAAGTCGACCGGCAAAGCGGAACCGCTAGGGGAAGCTGACCCCACGCGCGGTTCCTACATTAACGCCTTGGTGCGCCGAGGTGAGACTCTCTGGGTAGCAACCGTAGATGGCTTTTGTGCCCTCAGCCTCCCAAGCAACAGTTGGCGCGCTTGGCGAATCGTCCCACGAGTAAAACTCACCAAGCCCCTCCCTGTCCTGAATCTTCCGGGTGGGAAAGCACGCGGCCGTCTTGCACCTGGTCAGTATGAGGTCCGGTGGGTGGGCGAAGGCTTTGTGGAACTACTGACCCCGGATTGTTTCCGAGGGCTATTCCCAAGTGGCTGGTACGATTGGCAGAGGGTACAAAACGCCGACCAGAGCAGCATGGCACTCGCGTCCGGCACAAAATGGGGAGTCACCCAGTTGTGGCTCTTTAGCTCGCCCGTCACCAATCCCGACAAAGCGCGGCCCGAAGGTTGGTTTGTGCGTGTCCCGGCTGCTGCCACGGCAAGAGAGCAAGAAAGGTGGCAACCCGTCAAGGTTTGCGCGGGGTGGGTTGAACTTCCGAGGGAGAATGTTTATCTGAACGTTGAGCGTGTCAAGTAAGGCCGCAGTTGGTGCCTCGGCGTTTGTCGCCACACGCCTAATCTGGCACAGGCCGGGAATTACTTGCTCGCCTCTGGCGGCTTGGTCCGCATCACCTTCACGGTCGCGCTGTCCTCGATGGTGGCGAACTGGCGAAGCGCCTCGAGCCGGAAGGCGACGCCTTCCCCTTCCTGGCCGAAAGCAACCAGAAGATGGCCGAAAGCGGCCAAGGCCCGCCAGGGAGTCCGTCCCCGGTTGAAAGTGGCGCCCGTAACCCACAGAAATCACAGAGAATACAGGTCGCATGGGCCGAGTCGTTTGGCACCCGTCGTGCCAACACCAAGTTGGAAGCTTGAGCACGGCCCCGGCGGTTTCGGGGGAAGCGAGGTGCACCATGAAACGGCTTTACTACATTCTGGGTTTGGCAATCTTGGTTCTGCTCTCTCTGACGGTCTTGGCCGTCCAGCCCGTGCGGGCTGAGGACGAGCCCGCGCCGGGTGTGGCGCGCGTAAGCCTGATCCAAGGTGACGTCTCCACGATGCGCGGCGACTCCGGCGATTGGGTGGCGTCCACGGTGAACGCCCCAGTCGTGCAGGGCGACAGGCCGAAGTCCAGCTTGACTACGCCAACGTCGTCCGCCTCGCGGCCGGTACCGAGGTCAAGATTGCGGATCTGGCGCGCACGCGGATTCAAGTGCAGGTGGCGCAAGGGTTGGTGAACTTTTCGGTTCTCAAGGGCAGCGAGGCCGACGTGGAAATTGACACGCCCAACATGGCCGTGCGCCCGCTGCAAGAAGGAAGCTATCGCATCCAGGTGAACTCCGCTTCCGAAACTCAACTCATCGTGCGTAACGGCGAAGCGGAAGTCTCCACCCCGCAGGGCAGCACCGTCGTCAAAAAGGACCACGCCATCACCGTCCAGGGCACGGACAGTCCGGAATACCAGACCGCCGAAGCTCCCGGCCGCGACGATTGGGACAAGTGGAACAAGGAGCGTGACAACGAGATCGGCGACGCGCAGAGCTGGCAGTACGCCAACCATTACTATACGGGAGCGGAAGACCTTGACCGCTCCGGCCACTGGACGCAAGTCCCGGGCTATGACTGGTGCTGGACCCCCTATGTGAACCTCGGCTGGGTGCCCTACCGCGACGGATCCTGGACCTGGGAGCCTTACTGGGGCTGGACCTGGGTCTCCTATGAGCCTTGGGGCTGGGCGCCGTACCACTACGGCCGCTGGTTCTCGTACAACGATTATTGGTACTGGTGGCCGGGCCAAAACTACTATGGCTACTACCCGACTTGGGCGCCGGCCTATGTCAGCTTCCTCGGCTTCGGGTTTGGCGGACACAACTGGCACTTCGGCTTCGGATTTGGCTTCGGGTCGATTGGCTGGCTGCCGCTCGGGCCGCGCGACCACTATTCTCCCTGGTGGGGCCGCCATAACTCTTACAACACGGTGAACATTACGAATATCACTAACGTGACCAATGTGATCGGAGACCGAGGCCGGGGCCGCCCCGGGGGCATTTCGAACGTCGAAGCGGCGCTGACCAACGCCCGCGTGCGTGGGGCTATCACGAGCGTTTCCACGGACGACTTCGTCAGAGGACGGGTGCCGCGTAATACGCAAGCGGTGGACGAGGCCACGCTGCGCGGCGGCCAGGTGATTCGGGGCACGCTGCCAGCGGTGCCGACGCGCGACAGCCTGCGGCCGACCGATCGCCCGGTCAACACCGCCGCCCTGGCGCGGGGGAGCAACCGCTCCGAGAACTTCTTCACCCGGCGTCAGCCACCAGCCGGACCCCAATCGTTTACTGAGCAAGCTGCCGGAATCCAAAGGATGGTCGAGCGGCCCAGTTCGCTCCCAGCCGCTGAGCGCGGAACGCCCGCGAGCACGACTCGCGCGGCCGGCAGCCGCCCCGAGGTCGGGCAGGCGCAGCGACAGGCTCCCACTGGCGCAGCACCCACTCAGGAGCGCGGCTGGCAACGCTTTGGTGCGACCGAGTCGACGCGAGCCAACCCTGCTGGGGGTTCTTCTGCTCCCACACAACAGGCTCAAAGTCGCGGGACTGGACAGACAGGCCAGAGGCCGCAAGCTCAGCCGGCACAGCAGCCGTCGAGGGGCACTTGGCAGCGGTTCGGTACCGGGCAGCCCCGGGCCGTCCCGGCGAGACCCACAACGACCGGCGCGCCTCGAGGGACTCAGGCCGCGCCCGCCAGGCGTGGGGAAGATCAAGGGGGCCCCCGGCAGTTCACTCCCCAGGCTCAGTCCGCGCCGTCGGGGCGCGCTTTCACTCGCTCTGCACCGGCAACAGAGTCTGCCGGCAGTACTCAGCGCGGATGGAATCGTTCCTCTCCCCGGTCCGAAAGTTCGGCCGGAACAGGGGGCGAACCCTCGCGAGGGGAGAATCCGGCCGTCGGGCAGGCGCCCCGGAGCTACGAGAGAGCGCCCCTTCAATCGCGTAATCCTGTTGTGACGGAGCGTGCGCCGCGTGCCTCCGGAGGTAGTTCACCTCGCAGTTGGTCTGCCCCCTCGGGCGGCGGCCGCACCAGCGCTCCCGCGCCAGCAACTTCTTCTCGCCAGTCCGGCTCACGCGGCAGACGCTAAACGCAGATCTATTGCCAGGAATGTATGTCGCTGTCTTTCTCCAGAGACGTGAGCCGGGGCGGGATGTTCGTGGACACCCGCGACCCGCTGCCGATCGGCACGGAAATCGCCCTTTGCTTCGACTTGAACGACGGTGGCCCCATCGTCGTGGCCTTGGCCGAAGTCAAGTACCACGTCACGAAGCTGGGCATGGGCGTGCAATTCCTGGAATTGTCAGCCGCCGACCGGAAGCGGATTGACGACTACGTGGCCAAGCCACCGAAGCTTGCCGAACCGGACACCAAAGACTGACGCGCCGCACCTCTCCTGCTGTCCTTATCGAAGACTCTTTCCCGAAACAATCAGAGACGGCCCGCCGCGGGCAGGAGGACGATTTCCTCGACAGCGGCACGCGGCGGCTGGAGCAACGCTCCGAGGACTGCTGCAGCCACGTCGCGGGGTTGCAGGAGCTTGCTGCGGTCAACCGGAAATCCAAAGGCCTTGATGAGGCGTGTGTCGGTAGAGCCCGGCAGGATGGCCGTCACGCGAATGCCGCGGGAACGCAACTCCTCGCGGAGCACACGCGTTAGGCCCAGCGCGCCGAATTTCGAAGCCGAGTAGGCGGCACAGTTGGGAAAGGCTTCGCGGCTGCAAAGGGAAAGGCTGTTGACCAGGCGCGCGGCCCGGCAGCGCTCCTGCGCCGGCCCGTGCTCCAAGCCAGTCTGGATCGCGCGGCAGACACTAAAACCTCAAGCCAAAACCGCTGAGGGGCACGGCATGCCGTGCCCCTACACTTTTTCTCCACCCTGCTTGAATTGCGCCTTCCTCATGTACAATGGTTGGGATGCTAGGGAGGGAAGAACTTCTAGCCAAGACCACGGCGCCGGGGGAAGAGATCGAGCAGATCCTCCACGCCGAGCACGCTGACCCCTTTCACGTCCTGGGGGCGCACCCCGTTCCTTTCAAAGGTAAACCTGCCATTGCCATCCGGGCATTCGTGCCGGATGCCGCAAAGCTTTGGGTCCTGAGGGAGACCGGGGAGTTCCCGCTCCAGCGCATTCATGCCGAGGGCTTTTTCGAGGCCGTCTTCCCGAGTGAGTCGCAGATATTCCCTTATCGCCTGCGCGCGCAAAACGCCGACGGACACCAGTGGGATTTCGATGATCCCTATAGGTTCCCACCCGTCCTTTCCGACTTTGACCTGCACCTGCTCACCGAGGGAACGCACTACGACGCCTACGAGAAGCTGGGCGCACACCTGAGGGAGATGGAAGGCGTGCGCGGCGTGGTGTTTGCCGTGTGGGCGCCGAACGCGCGGCGCGTGAGCGTCGTGGGCGACTTCAACCACTGGGACGGCCGCCGCCATCTCATGCGCGTGCGCGGCAGCAGCGGCATCTGGGAACTCTTCCTGCCGGGGCTCGGCGAGGGCGAAGTATACAAGTACGAGATCAAGTCGCGCGACAACGGTGCCCTGGTCCTCAAGTCGGACCCGTTCGCGTTCTATTCCGAGCTGCGTCCCAAGACGGCGTCCGTCGTACACGATATTCACCGCTACACCTGGCACGACGATGCCTGGATGGCGGGGCGCCATCAGCGGCACTCGCTCGACGCGCCCCTGGCTGTTTATGAAGTCCACTTGGGTTCCTGGATGCGCGCGCCGGAAGAAGACAATCGGATGCTCACCTACCGCGAGCTGGCGGAGCAGTTGGTGGATCACGTTCTCAAGATGGGTTTCACACACGTCGAGCTGCTGCCAGTGATGGAGCATCCGCTGGATGAATCCTGGGGCTACCAGACGACGGGATACTTCGCTCCTACCAGCCGGCACGGCACGCCGGAAGACTTCATGTACTTTGTAGATTACTGCCACCAGCATGGCGTGGGCGTGATCCTTGACTGGGTGCCGGCGCACTTCCCCGGCGACGCGCACGGCCTGGCCACCTTCGATGGAACTTTCCTTTACGATCACGCCGACCCCCGCCGCGGGGAGCAAAAGGACTGGGGGACGCGCGTCTTCAACTGCGGCCGGACCGAGGTCCGCAGCTTCCTCTTGAACAGCGCGCTCTTCTGGCTGGACCGGTACCACGCCGACGGCCTGCGCGTGGATGCCGTGGCGTCCATGCTTTACCTCGACTACTCGCGCAAGCCCGGCGAATGGCTGCCCAACCGTTACGGCAGCAACGAGGATCTGGAAGCGATTGGCTTCATCAAGCGCTTCAACGAGATTGTCCACCAGGAGCATCCTGGTGTGCTGACTATCGCCGAGGAGTCCACGGCCTGGACGGGCGTCTCACGGCCGACATACCTAGGCGGGCTGGGCTTCAGCCTGAAGTGGAACATGGGCTGGATGCACGACACGCTGCTCTATTTCTCCAAGCAGCCCATCCACCGCAAGTACCACCACAACAATCTCACGTTCTCACTGCTTTACGCCTTCACCGAAAACTTTGTGCTCGTCCTTTCCCACGATGAGGTGGTGCACGGCAAATGCTCGCTGCTCTCGAAGATGCCGGGCGACCCATGGCAGCAGTTTTCCAACCTGCGTGCGCTTTACGCCTTCCTCTACACCCACCCGGGTAAGAAGATGCTCTTCATGGGCGGCGAGTTCGGCCAGTGGATCGAGTGGAATTCCAGCCAGAGCCTGGACTGGCACCTGCTCGAATACGAGCCGCACCGCAAGCTCCAACAACTGGTCGCGGACCTGAACCGGCTCTACCGCGCCACGCCGGCGCTTCACGAAGTTGATTTCGAGCACACGGGATTCGAGTGGGTGGACTTCCACGACACGGATAATTCCGTGATCGTCTTCCTGCGGCGCGCGCGCGCCCGCGAGGAACACGTGGTCGTAGTGTGCAACTTCACTCCGGTGCCGCGCTACGGTTATCGCATCGGGGTGCCGGCCGCGTGCTTCTACCGCGAAGTCCTCAATACCGACGCCACCGCGTACGGCGGCAGCGGCATCACCAACTCACCTGGCGAATACGCCATGTACCTGCCCTGGCACAACCAGCCGTTCTCGATCGAATTGACCTTGCCACCTCTCGGCGTCACCGTTTTGAAACCGGAGCCAACCGGATAAACCAAACATCCCGCGGCCGGCAACTGCCCCTGCGGCAAACGGGAAACTCAGGAAATCCCTCACCAAGTGAGCGAGAATATCAGCATGCCCCCGGGGATGATCTCCGGCAGTGCGCTGACATTGAGCATGCGAGTGTCGGCTCTGGGTTCCGTGACTCGGCAGCTGATCTCTGCCTTCCTGATGGCGGTTTTCTGCGCCCTTCAGCCTGGGGTGTTTGCTGCAAGTCAAGTGCCCGTGCGCGGAGAGAACGAGCCATCACGCGCCAGTCAAGCGCGCGAGCACGTCGCCCAGACTTCGCAGAACGTCCCAGAGCTCGCCGGAAAGGTCAAACTCGCAATTGCAGTCGTGGACGAAAATGGAGTTGCCGCGCCTGGGGCGCGGGTCACGCTTTCCGGCCAGCCGGAACCCCGCAAAGCCGAAACCGACTACGCTGGACGGTGCCTGTGGACGGATCTCGTTCCGGGTACCTACCAGGTTCGGGCAGAAAAAGAGGGATTCTATGCTTTCATCTCGGATGAGGTTCGGGCCGGCGAAGTCGACAGTCTGGAAATCACTCTGAACCACGTGCGCGAGTTTGTGGAAGTGGTGAACGTGGTCTACTCCCCTCCGGCTATCGATCCGGTGAAGACCTCTTCGACCGAGAATCTGACGAGCGAGGAGGTTGTCAATCTGCCTTACACCGTGACGCGCGACATTCGTTACGCTTTGCCGCTGATGCCCGGCGTGCTCCAGGACGAGTACGGGCAAGTCCACGTGAACGGTTCCAGCACGCGGCAGATCGTTGATCGCCTGGACGGTTTCAACATCACGGACCCCGCCAACGGCCTCTTCACCCTGCGGGTGAGTACGGACGCGCTTCGCTCGGTGGAAGTCTTGGGGAGCCGCGCCTCCGCGGAGCACGGCAAAGGCTCGGGCGGCGTGCTGAACCTGACGACCGGCATGGGCGACGACAGGTTCCGTTTCACCTCTACGGACTTCGTTCCTTCCATCCAGAACCGCAAGGGAGTCCACATTAACAGTTGGACCCCGCGCGCCACCGTCTCCGGCCCGCTGCGCAAAGGGAAAGCGTGGTTCATGGACGCTCTCGACGGCGAGTACGGCCTCAGCATCATCGAAGAGCTTCCGGCGGGCGCCGATCGCAACCCTGCCTGGTTCCTCGGCAATCTCGCCAAGGCACAGGTCAATCTGACCCCGAGCAACAACCTGACCACCAGCTTCCTCGTCAACCGCTTTCGCGCTGAGCATGCCGGCCTCTCGCCGTTCAACCCGCAAGAGGCGACGATAAACGAAGATGAGTCCGTCTACGTTCTCACCGCCAAAGATCAGGCAATGCTCTGGAATGGGATGCTGCTCGAGGTGGGACTGGGCGTGAGCAGGTTCCAATCCGACCTGCAACCGCTGGGCGATAAGCCGTACGTCATTCGCCCGGAATCCACGAGCGGAAACTATTTCGCCACCGCCACCGGCCGCGCCACCCGCTGGCAGGGGATCGCCAACCTGTTTCTGCCTCCCTGGCAGTGGAATGGCCGGCACGAGTTCAAGTTCGGGTTCGACACGGACCGTATCGTAAGCAACCAATTCGTGACGCGCCGCCCGTACTCCATTTTGCGCGAGGACGGTACGCTCTCCCGCGAGGTCACGTTCTCTTCGGTCCCGGCGTTCACCAAGACCAACGTAGAGGCGAGCGGGTATGCGCAGGATCGCTGGTCGGTTCGAGACCGTTGGCTTCTGGAAGCGGGCGCGCGACTGGACTGGGACCAGATTCTGCGGCGCCTTCTTTTCTCGCCCCGGCTGGCCTCGAGCCTCGTCCTCACGCCGGACCGCCAGACCAAACTCACCTGGGGGATTGGCCTGTACTACGACGCGACGAGCCTGGACTTACTCACGCGTGGCCTAACGGGCCGGAGGCTTGACCTGTTTTACGACAGCACGGGAGAGACGCTGGTCCGGCCCCCGGTCGAAACCTCACTTCTCGCGGAGACCCGGAATCTCCGCGCCCCGCGATTCTTGAACTGGAGTATTGACCTCGAACGCAAGCTCCCGAGGGAGATCTATTTCACCACGCGGTTCCTGCAAAAGCGAGGCGCGAACGGCTGGACCTATATCAATCGAGGCGCCGCGCAGGGAGACCTCTTCAGCGGGCGGTTCGAATTGGCGAACGAACGACGGGACCACTATGACGCTTTGGAACTGACCGCGCGCCGGACCTTCAAAGGCAATCACGTCATTTTCGCTTCCTACACGCGCTCCGCCGCCCGCTCCACCGCAGTCTTGAACTTCAGCTTGGACAGCCCACTTTTCAGCCCCCAGGCCGGCGGCCCTCTGCCCTGGGACAGCCCGAACCGGTTCAACTCCTGGGGTTGGCTGCCTCTGCCCTGGAAATGCACGCTCGCTTATTGGCTCGACTGGCGTGACGGGTTTCCGTTCAGCTTGGTGAATGAGGATCAACAACTCGTGGGCTCGCCGGGTTCGCACCGTTATCCCACGTACTTCTCGTTGAACGTGCATCTCGAGCGGCGATTCCGCGTGTTCGGGTTCGAGTGGGCCTTGCGCGCCGGCTTCGACAACATCACTGACCACCAGAACGCCTTCGCGGTGGACAATAACGTGAATTCCCGGCATTTCCTCACCTTCGGAGCAATCCAAGGCCGCGCACTCACGGCGCGAATTCGGCTCTTGGGTCGAAAGTGACGAGGTTCTCCTCGAGAAACCTGTCCCTTGGCGGGGGCGGTGTTAACTCCCAGTGGCCGTCATCCGCACGGGCAAGAGGAACTTCAAGGCCTACGGCTGTTCTTGGCGAGAGTTGGGCTTTCTTTGTGGTAGATTAGGCAGGTAATGGCTCCGACGCTTTCAGACACTTCCCCGGAAGCCGAACGCGTGCAGATCGAGGGTCTGCGCGCCCTCCCTGTCTGGCGCAAGTTCGAACTGGTTGGTGAGTTGACTATGACGGTGCGGCAGATAGCCCTGGCGGGATTGGCCGCGCGGTTTCCACAAGCTGGCCCCGCCGAGCTGAATCGTCGCCTGGCAACGTTGTGCCTCGGCACAGAGCTGGCGGAAAGAGCTTACGGCCCCGAGCCCCATCCCCCGACGCTCCCATGACCCTGGCTGAAGTCCTCAGGTTGGTCATTTCGAGGCTGGACGAACTTCAAGTCCCTTACATGGTAGTGGGGTCGTTCGCAAGCTCGGCTTACGGTCTGGTCCGATCCACGTATGACGCCGACGTAGTTGTCGATCTTCGACGCGAGCAGGCCCGAGAGTTCATGGACACATTTGGTCATGACTTCTACGTTGACGCGGGACAGGTCGAACAGGCAATCGCAAGGAAGCAGCCGTTCAACACGATTCACCTTGGCACCTTCTTCAAGGTCGATTTCTTCGTCCTTTCCAACGCTGCATTCGCGCGGGAACAATTCTCGCGCCGTGTCCTTGGTCCGGTAGGCACCGAGGGTAGCGGCAAGGTCAGCGTGGCTACGCCCGAGGACATCCTGCTGTCAAAATTGAAGTGGTATCGAGAGGGTGGTGAGGTCTCGGAGCTTCAGTGGCGGGACGTGATTGGGATTTTGAAAGCCCAGTCGCGAACGCTGGACTGGCAATACCTCGGTCGCTGGGCGACCGAACTCAAGATCGCGGATCTGCTGGATCGAGCCCGGCAGGAAGCCGGCCCCTCAGGAGGTGGGCCCTCCTGAGGGGCGGTGCGTGCTCCATCAAAAGGCTGACGCGCCTCTATCGATAGCGGAGCAGAGCCGCGGAGCTAATGAACAACTCCGCGCTACAGGCCCAGCACCAGGCGGTCGATGCGCTTGCGCACATCTGTCAGGTAAGCCAGATCGCCTTCGTCCAACTCCGCAGTGACCGTTCCGCTGTAGCCGACCTCCGCCAGGGCCTTCCGAACTTCCGGCCAATCGACGTCGCCATCGCCCAGGTTCACGAACTGCGCTGTAACCGGGCTCCATCCCTTTCCCATCTTGAAGTCCTTCAGGTGAACCTTGACGATGCGCTTGCCGAGCGTCCGGATCCAGTCCTGGGGATAGCCGAACAGCACCACGTTGCCCACGTCAAAATAGGCCTTTACCCAGGGGCTGTTGAAGCTGTCCACGTATTGGGCGAATTCGCGCGGGCTCAAGAGGAACTTGTTCCACACTTCCTCGACGGCGATGATGACTTTCCTTTCCTGGGCCAGCGGAATGAGTTCGCGAATGTGTTTCTGCGAACGCGCCCACGCGTCGTTGTAACGCGTCTTAGCGTTCACGACGGCCGGCACCAGCAGTACGGCACTCGCGCCCCAGAGCTTGGCGTTATCGAGCGACGTCTTCATCCCGTCCATACTCTTCTTGATCGCGGCGGGATCGTCGCTCGAAAGCGGAGCATCCCAGTGTGCCTGGTTCATCACCGAGAGGATTTTGATCTTGGCGTCCTCGGCCGCCTTCTTGATCTCCTCGGCCACGCGCGGGTCTCCTGTGGTGTAGGCCTCGACCGACTCAAAACCCGCGTCCGCCGCCATCTTGAAGCGCTCGGCGTAGCTCAACTTCTCCGGCAGCATGCCCATCACCAACCCCTTGATCAGTCGGCCCGTGGGGGCAGGCTCCGGCGCAGCCGCCAGCGAAGCCGGCAAGCCCACCACACAGGCGGCAGCCACCGAGGTCTTCAGGAATTCCCGGCGTGATGTCTCGTTATTCATCGTTACCTCCCTTCGGTAATGCGCGCCTGCCGCTCATGCTGTAGTGGCGGTGTCCCCGCCGCCGCGCGGCATACAGAGACCGCCACCACAGGAGCGCGAAGGCCGCGCTTAGCCCAGCTTGTTCACATCGATCTTGGGATCGAAAACCTCGTTGGACTTCATCAATTCGTCCCAAGTGATGGCTTTCCCCGTGTACGCTGCCGTTCGCCCGAGCATGCCGCTCAGCGCAGAATCAGCGCCCGGGGCAGCCTCGTTGACGAAGTTCCCGCTCGTGATGCTCTCAATGAATGACTTCTGCTTCTCCGAATCGGCTTGGTCGAGGGCACCCTTGAACGTCCCGGCCGCTGAGAACTGCCCGCCCTCTTTGGCAGCGCCCAGACCGGCGTCCCAAGGCTCTTCGCCGGAGATGCTCATCCGGTGGTCGTAGTGCGCCTCGGTGCTGCCGCGAGTACCGAAGAACCGCACCGCCGCATCGAACTCGTGCTTGTTGAATTGCGTGGAGCCGAAGCTCATCTGCACATCGTTGGGATAAGTGAAGACCAGGTTGAAGTTGTCGTAGCAATCGCCGGTGTCCTGGCGCAACTTACGGCTGCCCGCTCCCACGGCCTTCACCGGGTGACCCTGAAGTATCCAATTGCAGATGTCGATGACGTGGACGTTCTGCTCCACGATGATGTCGCCGGAAATCCTCTGGTACCAAACCCAATTACGCAGCCGCTTCTCTTCCGGCGAGGCATTGGGCCAATCCGGCCGGTCGATGTGAGGGCAGTAGTAGTAAGCCAGGCCACAGCCGATCGTGCCCAAGGCTCCGCCGTGGATGCGCCTGACCAGTTCGACGTACGGCGGCGCCTTGCGAATCTGGAACCCCACAGCCAGGCTCAGTTTCCCCTTGGCCTTCTCGCCAGCCTGAACCACGCGCTTGGCGCCGGGCACGTCCACCGCGACAGGCTTTTCGCAATAGACGTGCTTCCCTGCCGCTACGACAGCCTCCAGGTGGCGGGGATGAAAGTAAGGCGGGGTGGTGATCAGGATGGCATCCACCTCTTGCGAGGCGATGATCTGCTCGTAGGCCTTCGGCCCCTTGAACAATTGAGCGGGGTCGATGGCCGCGTAGCCCTTGGCCTTCTGCTTTTCATCGAAGTGCTTCTGCGCAGCCGCGAGCTGGTCGGCGAAGAGATCGGCCAAGGCCACCACGCGCGTGTTGGTGTCATCCACGAAGCCGCTCCCTACCGCCGTGCCGCGCCCGCCACAGCCCAGTATGCCGAGCCGCACCGCGGAATTGGCTGCCGTGCCGCGCACCAGTTCGGGCTGGATGATCATCAGGCCCGCCGCCGCGGCGGCGGCCGTGCCGAGAAATTCGCGCCGTCCGATCTTGTGATCCGATTTTTCATCCATCATTGCTTCATCTCCCTGTTCAAATTGAAGATTGTTGACTGATGATTGCCGCTTGACCGTTTCCCCAGATATCTTCTGGACTTCGCTCTGAAATCATCAAGACAAATCCCCTTAGGTGTACTGCCTACTTCCCAATCTCTCTGATAAAAATGTCCTTCCAACGGACCGGGGCGCCGCCTCCGGTGTGGAGTTGCAGACCGATTACTCCATCCATGAACCGCGGCGCGGGATCGTAATAATCAACAATCTGCACGCCGTTCAAGCGGGTGACCACGTGCTTGCCCTCGATGGCAATTTCCAGCTCGTTCCAGTCGCGCGGCTTGATGGCGCGCTCGCCGTCTTCCGTCGGCAGGGCGACCCAGCCACGGCCACCGCTTTCATAAATTCCCCCCGTGTGGCGGCTGGGGTCAACCTCTACCTGCGTGCCCTCGATGTCCGGGCCATTTTCGCCTTCGCCGATAATCCGCGACCGCAAGAAAACACCGTAGTTCCCCGTGCCGTCGCACTTGAAGCGCACGCGGAGCAGGAAATCGCGATAAGTCTTCTCCGTAGTCAGGTAGCCGTATTTCGCCGCCGTGCTCTCACCGACAATCTCCCCGTTTTCTACCACCCATCTCTCCGCGCCGTTGTTTTTCCAGCCGCTCAGGTCCTTCCCATTGAACAGTGGGACCCAGCCGCTCTCGGGCGGGGCCTGGGCCCACGCCGCGGAAGCTGCCAAGACCAGAACGACCACGAGCCTTTGGAGGGTTCTCATAGCGTTGATCCTCGTCCGGAAGTGACGGCACGAACCGCACACGTCGGAGTCCGAAATCGTGGCTCGTCCTGTCACCTGCGTCCGCACACCTTACCACAATGTAGGCGCAAAGGGGAGAAGCCAGAGGCCGCAGCGTCGGTGGACATCTTGCCCGGTGGCGTGCCGGTGGCAACCCTGGCGCGGAACCGCCCCTCGACTCATCAACCTCGTTCAGGAGCGCGGACCACCTCCCCTGTTTCTATGTTTTCCCTGGCAAATTGGGCTATGCTCTACGGCACCGCAAGAATGCAAGCGAGCCCTGGAGGGACTTGTCGCACGATCGCAAGGAGGAACCATGGGTTTGAAAGCCTGTGACCAGAAACATGCGATCGTGTCTGTGCTTGCTGGTGCCACGATCCTATCAGCAGCAACCGTCGTTGGGGACGATGTGTGCTAAGCCGCCGTCAAGATAAGGGTTACCATGTAACCGGACGCAGGTTCGATTCGTCAACCGTACAGTCGAGCTGGTGGCCACTCTCGGCACACTTTTCAACACAAAGGTGGTCGTTATGAGATGGATTCTGGGTCTTTTTCTTATCCTTGCAGCACCCGGTCTGTCCCTGGCAGAAACCGTGAACTTTGACTCCGCTACGCCAGGACAGGTCCCCCCGGGTTGGACTGTGGCGATGACCCATACCGGTGGCGCTCCCAAGTGGGAGGTGTTGAAAGATGACACTGCTCCCACTAAGCCCAATGTCTTGGCACAGGTCTCTGACGACAGCACCTCAGGACGGTTTCCTCTTGCCATTTGGGAGAAGGCCAACTTTAAGGATGGCGCCCTCACGGTGAAGTTCAAACCTGTTTCCGGACAAGAGGATCAAGCGGCCGGAATGGTCTGGCGGTACCGAGATCCCGATAATTACTACATCGTCAGAGCCAACGCCGCGGAGAACAACGTGGTCCTTTACAAAGTCGAGAACGGTAAGCGGAGTCCCTTGGCTCCCAAGGGAACTCCACCGAAAACGTACGGGGTGAAGCACCAAGTGCCTTCGGGGGTCTGGAGCACACTCCGCGTAACTTTCGAGGGTAATCTCTTTAGCGTATACTTCGACGGGACCAAGCTCTTTGAGGTGGAAGATGAGACCTTCAAAGGTGCGGGTAAAGTAGGTCTTTGGACGAAAGCGGACTCCGTAACTTATTTTGATGATTTCGAGGTGGAAGACCTGAGCGGCGCCATGGGCTCAGCCTCTCTGGGGAAAATTCTGGCCCAGAAGCTCGTGGACGAACTCGCCGCGAAGCATCCTGAACTGGTCCGCATCGGGCTCCATCTTACTCCGCCGACCGGTTCGGAGAACCTTATTGTCGCATCGAATGTTGCCTCGAAGATCGGGCAGAAATCCGACCCCGAAGACTTGGCAGCGATGCGGACGGGCAAACCCGTGGCGCTGCGTGAGCAAGGCAATTTCGATGTCACCTTGCCACTCCACGAGGCTTCCGGAAAAGTCATCGGCGCTATTGGGCTGACGTTCAAACCCGCTGCCAACGAACAGGAGGCCGCCGCCATCCAGCGCGCCCAGAGCATCGCCCACGAACTGGAGAAGCAGATTTCTTCCAAGGCAAAGCTGTTCGGCGTGGCAGGATAGGCGGAGTGGGCAGCGCACCAGGCGCCCCGGAGGGACAGATTCCTGGGGCGGTTCGCAAGAGGTCTGCTGGTCGTGTTAGGAGGAATCCGTTGAAGGTACTGGGAAGGCTTTTTTTGATCTTGCTCGTTAGTGCGGGATCCGCGCCGGCCCAGCAGGCCACGAAGCTCACCCTCCAGTCCGCGCTCGACCTCGCTGACAAGCAGAACCTCGACCTGGCCGCGGCTCGCCGGCGGCGGGCGGTGGCGCTGGCAGGAGTTCAGATCGCCCGGCAGCGCCCCAACCCCAGCCTCAGCTTCGAGGCTCTACGCGATTCACCGCACGAAGCCCTCCTCTTCGACCAGCCCTTGGAGTTCGGGCCCAAGCGTGGACGCCGCATCGAGGTGGCCCGGCAAGAGGGGGCGTTGACGGAGGTTGAAATCGCCGCGCTTGCCCGGCAGGTACGTCGCACCACTCGCGAGGCGTTTTATCGCGCGCTTCTAACGCGCGCCGAATCCGAGAGACTGGCCCGCGTGGTGCAACTGGCCGAGCGCCTGGAGCAAATCGCCCGTGAGCGCTTTGAAGCCGGCGCCGTCCCACAACTGGAAGTGATGCAAGCCGGGTTGGAAGTCTCTCGCGCCCAGGCGGACCTTCAGGTCGCCGAGCAACGGGAGAAAGTTTCCCTCAGCCAGCTCAATGCGCTCTTGAACGAACCGGCTGGCACGCCCTGGGTACTTGTCGGAAGCCTCGAGGACGCGAAACCCCTGCCCTCACTGCCGGAACTCATCGGGCGGGCCTCTCAATCCAACCCTGAACTCCAGCGCCTCGCGCAAGAGCAGAAGATCGAGCAGAGCCGCCGCGGGCTGCTCAAGGCGGAACGGATTCCCAACCTGGGCCTGCAATTCGGCACGGACTTCAACGCGCCGCCCGATTTCCGCGCCGGTCCCCGGGGCCAGCTCTCGCTGGAACTGCCGCTCTTCATGCGCAACCAGGGCCAGATCGCGCAGTCGTTTGCCAACGAGCAAGTCCTCGACGCCGAAGCCAAGGCAACGGAGCGCATGGTAGCCGCGCGTGTCGAGGCGGGGTACTTTGACCTGAAAGCCCAGCAGACCCAGGTAGAGCTCTACCGAGACAAAGTTCTCCCCATCGCCCGTCAGGTGGAGAGCCTGGCCGCAGAAAGCTACCGTGCCGGCAAGACCAGCATCCTGGCAGTGCTCCAGGCGCAACAGAGCGTGCAGGACGTCGAGCGCAGCTATCTGGAAAGCCTCTTTGCGCTACAGAGCAATCATGCCAGCCTTGAGGAGACGGTTGGAGGCCCGATCGAGTGATGCGATGCGGAATAACTTCCCGAAGGATCGTGATGCGGTTCACGTTGTCAGCAGTGGGATTGGTCTTTCTGCTCGGTTGCTCAAGGAGTCCAACGGGGGCGGGAAGCGAGGAAGGTCCCGCGAACACGGCTGAGGTCGTGGCGGAGGTCACGGTCACTCGCGTCGGGCGCGCCGACATCAACTCCGCTCTCGCCGTCAGCGGGACCATTGCCGGCTTGCCTAACCAGGACGTCCGGGTGAGCGCGCTGGTCCCGGGCCGGGTGGCGCGCATGACGGTCGCAGAAGGTGACCAAGTGAAGGCGGGGCAGGTGCTGGCGAAGATTGATGACCGGCCCTTCCAAGACCAACTCCAGCAGGCGGAAGCCGCCGTCGAGCAAGCCAAGGCCAATCTGGAAAACGCCGGGCTGAACCGCGACCGCAACGAAAACCTTTTCCAACGGGGCATCGCCGCCCGCAAGGACCTGGAGGACGCTCGCACGCAAGTGAGCGTCAATGCGGCGACCCTGCGCCAGGCCGAAGCGGCGCTGGCCCTGGCGCGGCTACAAGTGTCCCGCACGGACGTGCATTCGCCTCTGGACGGTGTGGTGGTCAAGCGCTTGGTGAGCGTGGGCGAGCAAGTGGACGGCACTGCCGCCCAGCCGCTCTTCGAGGTGGCGAACGTCCGGGAGGTCGAGCTCTTCGGAAATGTTCCGGCGCTTTATCTGGGGAAAATTCGCATGGGCCAAACCCTGCGCATCTCCACAGATGCATTCTCGGGCAAGGAGTTCACCGGCCGCGTGGTGGCGATTTCTCCGGCCATCGATCCCGCCACCAATGTCGGCCTGGTCCGAATCCGCATCGCCAACGGCGCCGGACTGTTGCGCCTGGGAATGTTTTTGACCGCGCAGGTCCCCCTGGAAACGCATCCCCAGGCCCTGGTGGTCCCGCCCCAAGCGGTCTACCGGGATCAGGAAGGGAAGCCCCAGGTGTATCGCGTCCAGGGAGAAAACGCGGAGGCAGTCCCCGTGCAACTCGGTCTTGAAACCCAGGAGCGCGTGGAACTGCTCTCGGGGGTCCGGGCCGGGGACACCCTGATTCTGACCGGCGGCTATGGCCTCGGCGCGCGTTCCAGAATTAAGGTCAAGCCATGAACATCTTGCGCTACTCCCGGCGGAATAGCCGCGCGGTGTTTCTGTTGACGGCTTTCCTGGTGGTGGCGGGCGTCATCGCTATCTTTCGCCTCCCCAGCAACATCTATCCCGAACTCACTTTCCCGCGCATCGTGATCCTGGCGCACTCGGGCGACCTCTCGCCGCAGATCATGCTCCTGCAAGTGACGCGCCCCATTGAAGAGTCCGTGGGCACGGTGCTGGGCGCGCGGCGCGTGCGCTCGAAGACCATCCGGGGCGGCGCCGAGATCTCGGTCCTGTTCAACCCCGACATGGACATGCAGTATGCGTTGCAGCTCGTCGAAGGGCGGGTGGGCGAGGTGAAAGCCTCTCTTCCGCCGGATACGGAACTCCAGGTCGAACGCCTCACCCCCGCCATCTTTCCCATCATCAGCCTGATTTTGAACGGCGACGTGCCCGCCTCCGACCTGCGGGATTACGCCTACTACGTTCTGCGCCCGCTTTTCAGCCGCGTGCCAGGGGTTTCCAGGATCGAAGTCCAGGCCAGCGATACCCGCGAGGTTTCGGTCATCGTGGACCCCCAGAAAGTCCTGGCCCACCGGCTTTCCCTGGTGGAGATTGCCGACCGCCTGCGCTCGACCAACGAAGTGACTTCCGTGGGCCGCTTGAACAAAGATTACTCCCAGTACCTGGTGCTGGCGACGGGTCAATTCACCAATCTGGAAGACATTCGCAACACCGTCGTCGCCGTGGAGAACGGCAGCCCACTTCGGTTGCGTGACCTCGCCGAAGTTCGCGACGGCACGGAGGACCGCCGCACGCTCATCGCGGGCAACGGACAACCCGCCGCGCTCATCAATATCGCCCGCCAGATCGGCGGCAATATCCTCCAGATCTCGAGCCAGATTCAGGAACTCGCCAACCATTTGGGTTCCGCCATCCCCTCCACCT
Source organism: Terriglobia bacterium (assembly GCA_050014795.1). Classification (GTDB taxonomy): domain Bacteria; phylum Acidobacteriota; class Terriglobia; order UBA7540; family UBA7540; genus JALHUF01. The sequence goes on from JBEKCQ010000037.1 coordinate 19,600, forward strand.
TGCACCTCTCCCTGGTTTACGACCTGGCGGGATTCGTGCGGGATTCCATTCGGAACGTGCGCGACGCTATCCTGCTGGGCGGCCTGCTGGTGATCGCCATCCTCTTCTTCTTTCTGCATGAAACCCGCACGACGCTCATCGCGGCCATCTCGCTGCCCACGACGGTGATCAGCACCTTCTTCTTCATGAGTTTGATGGGCGGCACGCTCAATCTAATGTCGCTGGGCGGGCTGGCCATTGCCATCGGGTTGATTATTGATGACGCCGTCGTGGTGGTCGAGAACATCTATCGCCACTTGGGGCTGGGAGAATCGTCCTCGCAGGCCGCCGAACTCGGCACGCAGGAGTTGCTGGGCGCGGTCGTGGGGTCGACGGCAACCACCGTCGTCGTCTTCTTGCCTCTCAGTTTGCTGAAGGGCGTGGTGGGAGAGTTCTTCAAGGCGCTCTGCCTGACGCTCGCCATTTCCGTTCTGCTTTCGCTGGTCTTTGCCCTCACGCTCATTCCCCTGCTCGCCGAGCGATACATCTCCGGGCAGAGGTTTCGGCGCACCTCGCACCGCTTCATCGAACCCATCAATCGCGGTTACGAGGCGGCCGTCCGCTGGGCGCTCCGTCGCCGTTGGATAGTGGTGGGAGGCGCGGCGTTCTCCGTGGCGCTCAGCCTCTTCCTCTACTATCGTGCCGAGACGGGCTTCCTGCCGGAGATGGATGAAGGCGGCTACGTGCTCGACTACCTGACGCCGCCCGGAACGTCGCTCGCGGAGACGGACCGCCTGGTGCGCTTGATGGAGGAGCGCATCAAGCACATGCCCGAGACCGCGGCTTTCTCCCGCCGCACTGGCGCCGAAATGGGATTCTTTGCCACGGTACAAAACGAGGGCGACATCCTGGTAAAACTCAAGCCGAGGTCTCAGCGGCGGCGAGATGTCTATGAGATCATGAGTGACCTCCGCGAGCAGATCAACAGGAACATCCCGGGCATTCAGATCGAGTTCGTGCAGCTTCTCCAGGACATGATCGGCGACTTGGAAGGCGAGCCGCAGCCCGTGGAGGTCAAGCTGTTCGGCAGCGACATGAAGGTGCTGGAGAACCTGGCGGAAGAACTCGGGCCGAAGCTTCAGAAGATTCCCGGCCTCGTGGATTACAAAGCCATCCAGAAAGGCAACCCGGAGATTGTCATTCACGTGGACCCGGTGCAGGCCGGCCGGCTGGGCCTTACCGTGGAGCAGGTTTCGCAACAGGAGAGCGCCGGTCTGCTCGGCGCGACCGAGACGCAGTTGCGCCAGGTGGACCGCACCATCGGCATCCGCGTGCGCTATCCCGACGCCTTTCGCTTTGACTACGCGAACGTCCGCCAGTTTCCCATCGTGACCCCGGCGAAGCAGATCGTGCCGCTCTCGGCCCTCGCTGAGATTGAGCAAGTGCGGGGCGAGAACCAGTTGATGCGCGAGAACCAACGCCTGATGGTGCTCCTGACCGCGCGCCTGGAGAACCGGGACCTGGGGAGTGTGATTCGCGAGGTCAAGCAAGTCCTGGGCACCACCTCGTTCCCCGTGGGAACCACCTACGAAATCGGTGGGCAATACGAGGCCCAGCAGAGTTCGTTCCGGGATCTGCTCTATGTGCTCGGCCTGGCTTTGGCGGCGGTCTTCATCGTGCTGGTGATTCAGTTCCGCGCCTTCCGGCCCTCGCTCATCATCATGTCCGCAGCCCCGCTCTCCCTGCTCGGGGTTTTCGGAATGCTTATGCTGACGGGCACGCCGCTGAATGTCTCGTCCTTTATGGGAATCATCCTGATGGTGGGCCTGGTGGTGAAGAACGGCATCATCCTGTTTGAGTACGTGCACAAGTTGCAGGACGAAAAAGGGCTGCCGCTCAGCGAAGCCCTGGTGGCGGCGGGCAAGATCCGCGTGCGCCCCATCCTCATGACGACGCTTTGTACTTTGTTCGGACTTCTGCCGCTTGCCCTGGGTCTGGGCTCCGGCGCCGAACTGCAAAAGCCCCTGGCGCTGGCGGTGATCGGCGGGCTTTCTATTTCGATGTTCATCACCCTGCTGGTGATGCCCGTGCTCTACTCGTTGCTGGAACGCAGACGCGCGTAATGGTCGGACCGACCGGCGAGAACAGGGTACTGCAAAGCGTCTTCCCAGAGGACAAGAGAACCGAGGTCGATGGGAGGAAGAAATGAGAAGTCTGGGTGTCGGCATCATCGGGACGGGCTGGGTCTCGGGCGAGCACATTCGCGCCTATGAAGCGAATCCGCACACCGAAGTGCGCGGGATGGTGGGCCTGACGGTGGCGCTGGCTCAAGCCAAGAAGGAGGAATATCACCTCACCCGTTGCCAGGTCTATGAGTCGCTCGAGGCCATGCTCGACGATGCGGATATCCATATGGTTTCCATCTGCACGCCGCATCACCTCCACGTCCCGCAAGGAGTGGCGGCGGCCCAGGCGGGCAAGCACCTGCTGCTGGAAAAACCCGTGGCGTTGGAAGTGGAAGGTTTGCGGGCGCTCCAGGCGGCGGTGCGCGCTGCCAAAGTGAAAACGCAGGTCAGCTTCGTCCTGCGCTGGAACCCGCTGTTTGAGACCATTCGCGCCCTGATCGCGGACGGCGTCATCGGGAAAATCTTCTACGGCGAGGTCGATTACTTCCATGCCATCGGGCCCTGGTACGCTCAGTACGAGTGGAACGTCAAGAAGGAGTGCGGTGGCAGCAGTTTGCTGACCGCGGGTATCCACGCCGTGGACGGCCTGCGCTGGTTCCTGGGCAAGCGCGCGGTCGAGGTTTTTGCTTACGCTAACACCAGCGCGGAAAATCCGCTGCGTTACGAGTACGAGCCCAACAGCGTGACCCTGGTGAAGTTCGAGGACGGAACAATGGGCAAAGTGGCGTCGTCCATCGAATGCGCGATGCCCTATGTCTTCAACATCGAACTTCTGGGAGACCGGGGAACGATTCGCAACAACCAGGTCTTCTCCAAGCGCTGGGTAGGGCAGAAAGGATGGGCGACCATCCCTACCATCCTGCCCGATAGCGGCGACGTGACGCATCACCCCTTCCGCGACGAGGTGAACTACTTTGTGGACTCGATCCTGAACGATCGCGAGTCTCACGCCAACCTCGCAGACGCCGCGCAAACGCACGAGATATGTTTTGCCTCGGAGCTTTCGGCGCGAGAGAAACGGCCCGTGCCGCTGCCGCTGTAAGGCAGCCATCTCCGCCAAAATGTCTGAGGGACGCCAACTCTCAGGGACGATGTCGACGGAGGGAATTCACGCGCCCAGATGCCACCTCACGCCGGAGTAACTCATCTAATCCGGATGTCACATCACATGGCTGTGCGGTGCATTGCCTGGGGGATTCCTGGAAAAAAGTACACGGGGCCAGACAAGATCTCCTGTAAATGCACTTTGCTGCTCCTGATAAGTGGCGTATTATCAAGAAGTCCCAGTTAACCCGATTTGGCGGTTGGCGTGCTTTCAGATAAGTCTGATCGAAGGTTGCCCAGTCAGTCCAATTGTCTTTGCGGGAGGTCAGCAATGAGAAGGCGGACATTTCCCCCGCTACCGTTCTTGGTGGGGGCGGTACTCACGGTAGCGCTGCTCGCAAGTTGCGGAGGGGGCACGCAGACCATGTGGCAATCCACGACGGGGGGCGTCAGACTGACGCTAAGTGACCCGCCCACCTGCAAGGCTCCGATCGGAGATTTCACCAATGTCTGGGTAACGGTCACCCGGGTGCGCGCGCACATTTCCAGCACCGCTAGCCCGGACGACGCGGGCTGGGTTGATCTGGTTGATCTCCGGAGCAGCCCCAAACAGATCGACCTGCTCAGCATCGGCGATACGACGTGCACCCTGGCGACGCTGGGTTCGACCAGCGGCCTGCCACCCGGAAACTACCAGCAAATTCGTCTGTACCTCCTGAGCAACAATCCGGCCGCCAGCGAGGCGACCCCTTCGCCCAACAATTGCGGCGCCAACGGGTACAACTGCGCCCAACTGGACGGCGGCATCACCCAGACTCTGCTTCTAAGCAGCGAGGACAAGACCGGCATCAAGATTCCGCCGGGCCAGATCGCTGGTGGCGCCATCCAGATCGAGGCGGGAAAGACCGCAGACCTCAACATCGACTTCAGCGCTTGCCAGTCCATCCTGCGCCAGGGCAACGGCCAGTTCCGGTTGAAGCCCACGCTGCACGCCGGCGAAGTATCACTGACCACCGACTCCATCAGCGGCAAAGTGGTGGACGGCGTGACGGGAATTCCTATTCCCAACGCTACGATCTTCGTACTCGCCGAGCAGCCGGACAGTGACGGCATCGACCGGATCGTTCGGCAGCGGACGGCCAACGCCACGGACGGCACGTTCACGATGTGCCCCTTGCCCGCGGGCAATTACGACATCGTGGTGGCGGCAGTCAGCGGAGCTGGAGTGACCTACAACGCCACCATCACTTTCCACGTTCCCACGGGAACGGCGCTCGGCAACATCCTGCTCACACCGGAGACCGGCACCAGCACCGCGCCGGCTGAAATTGACGGCGAAGTGAGCACAGCTGCCACGGTCGGGACAGCCACCGGATCCGACATCGGGCTCTCGGCGTTCCAGGAAGCGACGCCGTCGGGTGGCAGCGCGACGCTCGTGACCATTCCCCTGCTTCCCGGCTCGACCGAAAATGTTGCTACTGACGCTCTGCTCACCTGCGCATCCGGCACAAAGTGCGCGAGCTACTCACTCTATGTGCCAGCCAGCAATCCCGTGGTGGGCACCTTCACGACTTCCGGGACGATTTACGCCGGCCCGGTGGTAGGTGACGTTCTCTACCACGTTAACGCGCGCGCGTTTGTGCCGGGCAGCGGCGGGACGGCAAACTGCTCCCCGTCGAGCCTGACCACGGACAAGGACAACCAGGCTAACCCGCTGAAGGCAACGGCAGGCACTTCCGTCACCGCACAGGCCCTAGCCTTCACCGGCTGTACCGAAGGCTACTAGCCGGCAGCTGCGTTAACCCTGTCACGATGCGCGGGTGGCACCGTCGTCACATGACGTGCCACCCGCGTTTCTTCCTTCCCTCCCCCGCCACCTGCGTTAGAATGCCTCGGCTTCCTCGGAAGTGGAAATCCTGAAGTGAGGCCTACGATGCGACAGATGATCACGCGACGGAGGTTCATGGCGGCGGGCGCGGCCGTGACAGCTCTGGCAGGTCATTCGATGGTGCGGGCCGACGTGCCTGAGCATTTGTGGAGCGGTTACGATTTCGGACCGGGGCCGAAGGTCACAGACCGGCTGAATCAAGGACCCTTTGGCGTCGAGCAGGACGAGGGCTGGCGGACCCTAGCTACAACGACCCAGTCGGCCAAGCCAGTGCGGAATTTCGGCTTGGGATTATGCGGCTACACGTGGGAGGAGGCCGGGCCATCGCTGCCGGCCCGCGCCGGAAAGCAGACGTTGGAAAACCACGTTGAACTGATGGCGGCTCTTCCTTTCGTGGACGTCCTTTATATCCGCTGCGGTTGGCGGGACGTGCAGGCGCGGCCAAGTCGGCTCGATCTGAGTCCGGTCTGGAAGCTGACCTTCGACGCGGCCAAACGCTACGGTAAGCGGGTGGCGTTTCGCGTGATGCTCTCCAACACTGTCTTCCAGCCGAAGCAGCTTGCCCTGCCGGACTTTCTACAGCAGAAAATCCCCGTGGTGAGCATCGGTCGCTCGCGCGAGAAGGGCAGCGACTTTGACTTTCGCGAGCCGCGCTACGATCATCCCGAGTTCCTGAAGGCCTTCCGCGAATTGAACGAGCTGCTCGCCTCCGAATTCGATGGCCACCCGCAGGTCGAGTGGATGGACCTGATGATGTACGGCTTCTGGGGTGAAGGACACACCAGCGACCTGAAAAGTCCGTTTCCCGACTACCAGACAGCGGAACGGACGATGGTGCACCTCACAACCCTGCAACTGGACGCGTGGAAGAAAACGCCCCTCGCGGTGAACACCCAGCCGGATATCAGCCATGTGGGGAACCGTGAAGTGCACGACCTCTGCGTGCGGGAGGGTTGCTGGCTGCGGTCGGACTCGATCCTGAGTATCGAGGAGCCGGTGCAGGTCGAGAACGTGGCGAACCGTCCACCCTGGCTGGCCGTGGTGATGGAGGACGGCGGATTTCGCACCTACGATGTGAGGAAGATCCCCACGGACGAAGCGGGGATCAATCTGCGCGAGAAGGCCATGCTGCACGTGCTCGACTTGGGCGCCAATTACTGGTCCCTGTGGACCGAGGGCGAAAACCTGAAACGGTACAACGAGCGCTACCCGCGGGGCTTCGCCACCTTGCAGCAACGCATGGGCTACCGCGTGCGGCCCTCGTGGGTGTGGCAGAGGAAGCGCTACGGGACGAGCGAGGTGATCGTCTGCGTCACGAACGACGGCGTGGCAGGTGTGCCAGGCGTGCTGCGGCTGTCCCTGGAGAGCCCGGACGGCAGCCTGCGCATGAGCGGCCGGCTGGATGCCGGCCACCCCTACGGTGGAAGGATCCGGGAGGCGAGCTTCGTCCTGCCGCGCGGCATGGAGGGGCAACGTCTGAAGCTGCGCGCGGAAATCGAAACAAAAGGAGTGCGGCGGCCCATGAACTGGGCCTGCGAGCAGCCCCTCGACGCCGATGGGTCGTTCGTGATCGAATTGCAGCCATTTGATGCAGAGGGGTGGCGGAAGGGAGTCTGAGACGGCCCGCTTCATCCCTCCAAGGAGTCGTCCATGTTTCATCGATTCTTGGTCCTAATCATGTTCGTGACTGCGACGGCACTCACCGCCGCGGCGCAGGAGGAGACAGTCATTGTTCGCCCGAAGGAGATCGGCGACGTGCTGGTGAACCCCGGCATGGGCATCCAGACGTTCCAGCGGTTCAACGGCGACCCGCTCAACGTGGACCTGAAGTGGTCGGAAGAAGGTCCGACCGCGAAACTGGCCGCCGGGGCCAAACCCGACTTCCCGGACACATCCCTTTCTTACTGTCGCTGGTTCTGGGAAGCACTGGAGCCCGAGCGCGGCAAGTATCACTGGGAGATTCTCGACAACGCTCTCGCGGAAGCCCGCGCTCACGGGCAGGCACTCGATATCCGCCTGATGCCCTACGATCAGAAGCACCCGCTGCCGGAATGGTATCGAAACTCCGGCGCCCGGCGGGCCAACCAGCCTACCGACAAGGATGGCGCCATCTGGCAGCCTGACTTCAGCGACCCGCTCTACCTGAAGTATTGGGGCGAACTGGTGGCCGCCGCCGGCAAACGCTACGACGGCCATCCTGACCTCGACACGGTGGATATTTCTTCCGTCGGCTACTGGGGCGAAGGCTGGAGTGATTACATGCCGCCCTTCCCCACGCAGAAGGTTCTGATTGACATCTGGGTACAGGCTTTCCCGCACACGCCGCTGCTCATGAACTTCGACGAAGAGAAGTCGCTCGCTTATGGCGTGCAGCAAGGCGCGGGCTGGCGCCTGGACTGCTTGGGCGACATGCGCAGCCAGTTCTGGGAGAGTTGGCACCGCCGCTGGTCGCACATGCTGGACTTCTATCCGCTCCAAGTGGTGCGCGCCCGCGCCCAGGACGTTTGGCAGCGCAGTCCGGTCTCGCTCGAATCATGCTGGGTGCCGGGGTATTGGTTCAAGCAGGGCTGGGATGTGGATTACATCCTGAGCCAGGCACTCCGCTGGCACGTCACCTCCCTCAACGTCAAGTCCACGGCGCTCCCTCCCGAGTGGAAGAAACAGTTTGACGAATATCAGAAGAAGATGGGCTACCGGTTCATGCTGCGGCGGCTGGAATATCCCAAGGCCGTAAAGGCCGGCCGCATGATGCCCGTCAGCATGTGGTGGCTGAATGCCGGCGTCGCACCGGTGTATCGCGAGTATTGTCTTGCCATCCAGCTTTCTTCACCCGCCGCCAGCGCCGTCATCCGCACCGACGCGGACGTGCGGAAGTGGCTGCCCGGCGACGCTGTCTTCGATGGCTCGGTGTACGTCCCGGAGACTCTGAAGGCCGGAACCTATCGCGTGCGCGTTGCCCTGCTCGACCCGCGCACCGGGCAACCGGCAATTAAGCTCGCCATCGAAGGGCGTCAGCCTGACGGCTGGTACGACCTCGGGGATGTCAGCGTGGAGTAGTAGACAACGACAGTGAGTGCTGCTCTTCCCGTTTACTGCCGTCGATTGCGGATTGAAGATTGCAGATTGAAGATGGAGCCTCGATCGTCGGAAAGCATGTGGCGCAGACCTGCTGTACAGGTCTGCGGCTTTTTTGCTGAAAGAACCGCGGACCTACAAATCAGGTCCGCGCTACCTGCTCGCGATATCAGCACACTATGCTTGGGTGCCCTCACCGCGGTCGGGCCTGTTCATTCAGGCTCGTCATCGCTCCGCAGTTTTCTCCACTTGTGTGTTTTCGGATCTTTGATCTGTTGTTCGCCGCGGACCTCTCGGAGCAGAGAGATCTTGAGCCCACCAGTGTACCCACCGTCCTCTGGGCGGGCCCGGAGCCAGCCGGTTCCGTCGCAGTTGTGCGGGCATCGATTGAAGAACATCGCGTCCCCATGCCAATGGCCCTTGTGGATGGGGCACATTTCAGTCCGGAACCGTTCCTTGCCGTAAAGCAGCCGCCCTAATAGGTTCGACTTGCGGATGTCCATTTCGATCTGGCTCAGGAATTTGTAATACCGCCCCCCTTGATACCCAGCCTTAGAGAGTTCCGGGTCGGTATTATTCTTCTCGATGCAGTTCATCCAGAGAGTGATGGCATCGCAAAAGCGATGCAACGGCATCACGGGCTCCCCATAGTGCTTTTCGAGGCGTTGCAGGAGTCCCTTCATTTCGTTCTCGTCCATGTCTCACCCCTTTTCGTGAAATAGCGCGTCACCCCTTTGAGCACTTTCAGCGAGATGTTGAGCACCTATCGTAGCTCGGGTGCGTAGCGCAGACCTGCTGTACAGGTCTGCCGCTTTCTTACTGAAGGAGCCGCGGACCCACCAATCAGGTCCGCGCTACCTGCTTACTCCGGCGCCAATTCGTAGTGTCGGGGTTTGGGCTGCGCTGCAGCGCGCTGCTGTTGGACGATCTGGTCTTCCAGCTTATCCAAGGCATCCAGAGCCGCCTGCTCACGCGAGAAGTTGAATTCCTGTAGCGGCACCTGAATTTCTCGCCAGCGCGCGAAGTGCACGTCGTTGTGCTTCACCGTCAGGTCGTACACGCTTGAAGCCTGCTTGAGCATCGGCGTGGGCTCGAGCGCCAGGTTGATGCCCTCGGCCAACTGTTCTTTCGTGAAGTCCCCAACTTTCTCACCATCGATTTTCAGCGCGTAGCGTGCCGCCGTGAGCCCCGTCACCTTGAGCGGTTCCTGGTCTAACGCCTCGATAAAGTCCGAGCTGTGGACGGCCAGCGCGAAATCCTTGTCGATCGAGTCGAGCGGAATCGGCAGCGGCACCGGCAGCGCTTTGTCTGTTTCCGTCCAGGAAAGCGCCTGGCCCGCGCGCAGCGCCGTCACCTCAGCGTTCTCGGCGCGCACCACACGCACGGAGGCGGCGTTGATTTCCACCGACGCCACCACCGCCAGCGCGTTCCAGGCCTTGAGCAGCGACTCCGCCATGATCAGGTGCCCGCCCTCTGCTGGATGCACGCGGTCAGGAATGATCTTCTTTGCCAGCTCCGGGTCCGCAGCCTTGGCGTTTTCGAGCATCGCCACCACCGGCGTGTTCATGTCCGCCGCGGTCAGGCCATCGCGCTCACCCAACTCTTTGACGAACTGGCCGTAGCGGATGAGCACGGCGTTGTACCCGCCTTCGAAGTTTGGAGCGCGTGTCACGTCGTCGAAAGGCGAAGGCTGAATGACCGTAATGCGGATGCCGGGGAACGCTTTCTTCACCGCGTCGATGAAGTGCTCGTAGCCCGTCGAAAACGTCTTGAACAGCGTGTCGTCCCAGGCGCGGTAACCGCCATCATTCATGCCGAGCATGATGGTCATCACGGTCGGCTTGTAGGCGATCACGTCGCGCTTGAGGCGGAGGTCAATCGGGCCACCGCCCCCGCCCGTAACGCGGTCCCCGCCCCAACCCGAGTGGACGAACCCCACGCGAAGATGGGGAAAGCGCGTGACCACGTAGGTCTCAACAAAGGTCGTGTAAAGCCGCTGATCCGTGATGCTATCGCCGTAGAAGACTACCCGGTCGCCATCTTTCAACTGAAACTGGCCTTGCGCCGTCGCCGCCGCGGCCAGGGCCAGCGCGGCCAGGAGCAGAACCACAACACGCCGTAAGAGTCGCACGAGTTACCTCCGAAGTAGGCAGATCAATAAGCCGGAATCTCCGTTTTGATTTCCCGGCCGACC
>JBEKCQ010000038.1:0-43085 GCA_050014795.1 Terriglobia bacterium
AGTCCTTTCCTCCTCATCTCGGCGGCGGAATGTGTAAGTCGCGGCAGATCTTGCGGGCAAGGGAGTCATCCACTTCGCGATGACGTGGGACAGTGGAAGTGGCATTGTTCTTGGGATTATAGAGCACAGTGTGTCGTGCGCCCTCGCGAATGAGTTGGCAGCCTTGCTGAGTCAGATGGCGCAGGAGTTCGCGTCGCTTCATGAGGTGCCGGCTAGACGCGGATAGTTATAGGTTCCCGTCGCACGTCGTGGTGGGAGAGGGCCCCTGCCAGTTGGCGGTTCGTTTCGAGGATGAGCCGCAAAGCTTCTTTAAGGTTCCGTCGTGCCTCGGCTAGCGTTCGTCCTTGCGTATTGACACCCGGAACCTCCTCAACGTAGGCCACATACCACCGTCCGTGCTTTTGGATCACCGCCGTGAATTCACGCTGCATAGCAATCTCCTGCCGCAATTCTAGCATGGGAACGCTATAGCGGAATATTCCCGTGCTTCTTGGGCGGGTTGGTATCGCGCTTGGTTGCGAGCTGGCGGAGGGCGGCGATGAGTTTGGGGCGGGTATCGCGGGGCTCGATGATGGCGTCCACCCAGCCGCGCTCGGCGGCGATGTAGGGATTAGCGAAGCGCTCGCGGAATTCGTCGACTTTCTCGCGCCGCAATTTCTCCGCGTCTTCTGCTTTCTGCAGATCGCGTCGGTAAACGATGTTCACCGCGCCCTCGGGACCCATGACGGCAATCTCGGCGGTGGGGTAGGCGTAATTCACGTCGGTGCGGATGTGCTTGGAGGCCATGACACAGTAGGCGCCGCCGTAGGCCTTGCGCGTGATGACGGTGAGCTTGGGGACGGTGGCTTCGGCATAGGCGTAGAGCAGCTTGGCCCCGTGGCGGATGATGCCGCCGAATTCCTGTTGGGTGCCGGGGAGAAAGCCGGGGACGTCTTCAAACGTCACCAGGGGAATATTGAACGCATCGCAGAAGCGCACAAACCGCGCGCCCTTGTCGGAAGCGTTGATATCCAGGCAGCCGGCAAGCACGGCGGGCTGGTTGGCGACGATGCCCACGCTCTCGCCACCCAGCCGCGCGAAGCCCACCACCACATTCTTGGCGAAATGCTCCTGCACTTCCAGGAAGTAGCCTTCATCCACCACGCGATGAATGATTTCCTTGATGTCGTAGGGCTGGTCGGATTCGACCGGCACCAGGGTGTTGAGCGCCTCGTCGCGGCGATCGAGGGGGTCGCTCGTTTCCACGCGCGGCGGGTCCTCGCGATTGTTCTGCGGCAGGAAGGAGAGCAACTCGCGGATGAGCGCCAGGCAATCGGGGTCGTCGCGGGTGATGAAGTGCGCGACGCCGCTGACGGTGTTGTGCGTCGTGGGCCCGCCCAGATCTTCCTTGGTGACGTCTTCGTGCATCACGGTCTTGATGACGTCGGGGCCGGTCACGAACATGTAGCTGGATTTTTCCACCATCAGGATGAAATCCGTGATGGCCGGGGAATAGACCGCGCCGCCGGCGCAAGGACCCATGACGGCGGAAATCTGCGGGATGACTCCCGACGCCAGGGTGTTGCGGAGGAAAATATCCGCATAGCCGGCCAGTGAGGCCACGCCTTCCTGGATGCGCGCGCCTCCGGAGTCGTTCAGACCCACGAGGGGCGCTCCCACCTTGAGCGCCAGGTCCATCACCTTGCAGATTTTCGCGGCGTTAGCTTCACTGAGCGAGCCGCCAAAGACGGTGAAGTCCTGCGCGAAAGCGTACGTGGGCCGGCCGTTGATGCGGCCGTAGCCGCTCACCACGCCGTCGCCGGGAATGCGCTGCTCGGCCATGCCAAAATCCTGGCAGCGGTGCTCGACCAGCTTGTCGATCTCCTCGAAGCTTCCTTCGTCGAACAGCAGTTCCAGCCGCTCGCGCGCGGAGAGCTTTCCCTCGGCATGCTGGCGCGCGCGGCGCTCCTCACCGCCTCCGGCCTCGGCCCGCGCGTTCCGCCGGCGGAGTTCATCGAGTTTTTCCTGCAAAGACATAAGAAAAGGGACTAGGGGCTAGGGAGGGAAGGTTCAGGCTTCTCTCCAATCCCCAGTTCCATGCACCGAGCCTCTTGATTCACAGGAATCCCACACCAATCCTCGCAAGCGATGATGGAGTTGGTCGGCCGCCTCGGGTCGTACTTGACACTGACCGTCTGGCCGGCCAAGCCGTGAGCGGCGGCGACGACATCGGGCAGCGACGCAACATCCTGCGCCGCCTCGTAGGTGACCCCGGCGACCTCATATGTGTAAGCGATCAGACAACCGGGAGCCCGCGTGGCGTCCGGCTCCACCAAGTCAACCACATGGCCCATCGCGATTCGCCCGCACCGGTTCACATCCAAGCGGCGTTGACGCTCGATTTCCTCCGGGCTTTTCCGCCGCCAGCGTTTTAGGGAGGCCAGAAGCCACGCTCCCAGCCCGGCAGTCACGGCTGCCGCCGCCAGAGCCAGCGCGAGACGCATCTCGGGATTCACTGCACCTTCGCCTTCTCCCAATCCTTCAGGAACTGGTCGAGCCCTTTGTCGGTCAAGGGATGTTTGAGCAACTGCTCGAAGACCTTATAGGGCATGGTGGCGATGTCGGCGCCTGCCTTGGCAGCATCCACCACATGCAACGGGTGCCGCAACGACGCGGCCAGCACCTGGGTCTTGAACGAGTAGTTGCGATAGATGGTCACGATATCACGGATCAGGTCCATACCCACGTGGGAGATATCGTCGAGCCGGCCCAGGAAGGGGCTGACATACGTGGCTCCCGCCTTGGCCACCAGCAACGCCTGCGACGGGGAAAAGCATAATGTGGCGTTGACTCTGATGCCCTCACCTACCAGGAGCTTGACCGCCTTCAGGCCCGCCTTGGTGATGGGAATCTTCACCACCACCCATTGGTGGAGTTTCGCCAACTCGCGCCCCTGACTGCACATGCCCTCGGTGTCGGTAGCCGTCACCTCGGCGCTCACGGGGCCTTGCACGATTTCGCAGATCTCGACGATCCGCTCTTTGAACTTGGCGCCTTCTTTGGCAACTAAGGAGGGGTTAGTGGTAACGCCATCGAGGATCCCCATGCTGGCCGCTTCGCGGATTTCATCCAGGTTGGCCGTGTCCAGAAAGAATTTCACTCGCTGCTCCTTTGGAGGGAATTACTCAAAACAATCCGTGCGATTATAGCACCGTGCTGCACACCGGACGACGAAAGCCGCTGGCCTGCTCGGTCTCAGCCTCTTCATCGCGTCTCGACCGGGACTTCTTCGGACGGTACGCTTTCATTGTTCGTCAAGTCGAGGGCGGTGACGTAGTAAGCGTACCTGTGCTCAGCTTTCACCGAGGTATCGCGAAAAATCGGGGTGCGCAACGGTTCCGGATTGACGCGCTGGGCCGCGCCAGCTTCTTCACGGCGATAAACGTTGTAGCTGGCGAGGTCAGGCTCCGCGCTGGCTGTCCAAACGAGTTCCACCGCGTCGGCCGTGTAGATCGCGCTCAAACCCTGGGGAGCGGCGGGCGGGAACACGTCGCGCGGCGTGATTTCGACCACCGCCGAGTCCTCGCTTTGCGCGAGGGCCCCCGCCTCCCGTGGTACGGCCGCGACCTTGTAGAAATAGGTGCGTTCGAACTCGAAGGCGGCATCATGATAGCTCGCGGTGCTGGACTCACCCAGCACCTGGAATGAGCCTGGCTTTCCCGTGCGGCTCCGGAACACACGATAGGCGACGGGGCCGGAGACCGGTTGACCGCTCAGGGTCCGTGTAGGTAGGGACCAGCTCAGCTCCAGCGCATGTTCCGCGGCATGGACCTGAAGGTCTTTCACGGGTTCGGGAACGTCCAGAACAGTTGCCTGAACAGCATTGGAAAACCCGCTTTCAACGGGGCGTCGTCGGAAACCTCGGGTGAGGGCGCGCACCGCAAAGACGAACGTCGAGCCCGGCTGGGGCTCCTCCGCGGAAAGTGCGATCGGAAGGACAACCTTTTCGCCCTCCGTGTGCCGTGTCAGGTCCTCAGCTGGCAGGGTCAACCAGGGGCTTGCCCATGTCGGCGTGTTCGGATTGTCGCGGCCCGGCGGGGTGACAGTGCGGAAGACCTGGACCTCCAGGGGCTTCGTGAGGCGTTCGCCGTCGGTGGCGAGAACCGGAAGCGTGAAGCTGAGCTCGAGCGTCCGTCCTCGCTGGGCCACCGCCAGATCCTTGACCGATGCCGGTTGCTCGACCCGCGGTGGCAGCGGAGGCCCCTGCACGCCGCAGGCGAGGAAGAAGAGCGCAGCAGATATGATCGAGGGAGGAAGAAGACGCCCCAGCAGAGCGTCTCTACGGGTTAGGCGAGTCACAGGATATACCGGCTGAGGTCTTGGTTCTTGACGATCTCCGCTAACTGCTTCTGGACGTAGACGGCGTCAATTCGTACGGTCTTCTCCTGCAGATCCGGACCTTGAAAAGAGATCTCGTCGAGGAGTTTCTCCATGATGGTATGCAGGCGCCGCGCCCCAATGTTTTCCGTCTGCTCGTTCACGATGGCAGCGTACTTGGCGATTTCTTCCAGGGCGTCGTCGGTGAAACTGAGCTTGATGCCCTCGGTTTCGAGCAGGGCGGTGTATTGCTTGACCAGGGCGCTCTTCGGCTCCCCCAGGATACGCACGAAATCTTCCACCGTCAGGGAATGCAGCTCCACGCGGATGGGGAAGCGTCCCTGGAGTTCGGGGATGAGGTCAGAAGGCTTGCTGACGTGGAAGGCCCCAGCGGCGATGAACAGGATGTGGTCCGTGCGAACCATGCCGTAGCGCGTGTTGACCGTGGTCCCTTCGACGATGGGTAGGATGTCGCGCTGCACGCCCTCTCGACTGACCTCCGGGCCGTGACCGTGCTCCCGGCCGGCGATCTTATCGATCTCATCCACGAAGATGATGCCCGACTGCTCGGTGCGCTCCACCGCCACCCGCGTGACTTGGTCCATATCGATCAGCCGGTTCTCTTCTTCCTGGATGAGGTAGTCCATGGCCTCGCCGACGCGCATGCGGCGCTTCTTGCTGCGCTGCCCAAAGAGGCCAGGCATCATGTCCTTGATATTGATGTCCATCTCCTCGATGCCCTGCGAGGAGATGATCTCGAAAGCGGGGAAGGCCCGCTCGCGGACCTCCACTTCCACCTGCCGCTCATCCAGTTTGCCTTCCCGCAACTGGGCCCGCAGTTTCTCTCGGGTGCGCTGGTACTGCTCGCGCTGGCGCTCGTCCTCTTCCGTGGAAGGCTTGTCGCGAACGGTGGGGAGCGGCGGCAGCAACAGGTCCAGCAGACGCTCCTCGGCGTTCTGCTCGGCCTTCTCCGCCACTTCCTCCAGTTTTTCTTCGCGCACCATATCGATGGCGATTTCCACCAAATCGCGGATCATGGATTCAACGTCCCGGCCCACGTAGCCCACTTCCGTGAACCGGGAAGCTTCCACCTTGAGGAAAGGCGAGTTGGCCAGGCGCGCCAGCCGCCGGGCGATTTCGGTCTTGCCCACACCGGTCGGCCCGATCATGATGATGTTCTTAGGCAGAATTTCTTCCGCCAGCTCCTCCGACAGCTTCTGGCGGCGGATGCGGTTTCGCAGGGCCACAGCGACGGAACGCTTGGCCTCCGCTTGGCCGACCACGTGCTTGTCCAGTTCGGCCACAATTTGGCGCGGGGTCAGTTCGTCAAACCCGGCGACCGTGTCAACGCTCTCGGGCAAGTAGAAGACCATAAGCGATTCCGGTTCTTAGCGGGGATTGGCCTGGAGTTCCTCGATGTAAATCTGGTCGTTAGTGAAGATGCAGATCTGCCCAGCCAGCATCATGGCTTCCTGGACGATTTCGCGCGCGCTCAGTTGGGTGTGCTTGGCCAGGGCGCGCGCGGCCGCCAGGGCGTAAGGCCCTCCCGACCCGATGGCCACGATACCGTCATCGGGTTCGATGACGTCGCCGGTGCCGCTGACCAGGAAGGTGCTCTTCTCGTCGGCCACCAGCAGCAGTGCCTCCAGGTGGCGCAGCGCCCGGTCGGTCCGCCAGTCCTTCGCCAGTTCCACCACGGCGCGACTCAGGTTGCCGTGGTACTCCTCCAGCTTCTGCTCGAAGCGGGAAAAAAGCGAGAGGGCGTCAGCCGTCGAGCCGGCGAATCCCGCCAGGACCTTGTCGCTGGCCAGGCGGCGAGTTTTCCGTGCCTTCTGCTTGACGACGTTTTCCCCCATGGTGACTTGGCCGTCGCCACCCATCGCCAGCTGGTTGCCCCGGCGCACACACAGGATCGTCGTACCGTGAAAAACGGGTGTCTTGCTCACGAAACCTCCCAACAAACATTATAACAGACGCATCTGTCCTCAGCGCACTGGCTCAAAATAGTTGGGCGGGTAGCTCGTGTTGTACTCTGCCGCGGTGCGGAAGACTTCGGAAAAGCGCTCGTCGTTCAGGAAGCGCGTGATGTGCATGGGGGTCTGGATCTCTTGGAACCTGCGGTACTCGCCGTAAACATCCGCAAACTCATCCCACTCCTGCGTTGCCGGATTCTGGACCCGGTAAGTGATGCGAATCGGCAGGAAAGTTGTCTTGTGAAGATACAACTTCACGCCAACCTGTCTTGCATCCGTGATCTCCACCGTTTGCGCGGGCAGGTTTTCCACGAAGTCCACTCCGCCTGCCTGAATTAGCAGGCCGGGCTCGTGGATGACCCGTCGGAACAGGTTCTCCAGCGAGTAGCGGTTTGCGATGCGCCAGCGGCGGACCTGTTCCGGCGGCTGCCGAATCAGGCCATAGCGATCCAGTTCCCAACCCCGCTCGCCATCGTTGACCAACAGGACGGGCCTGCTGCCTTTTCCGTACGAGAAGCGACGCTTCTCCGGGTACTCCACGGTGCTCTCGAAGGGGGCAAAGCCCGAGGTGACGCCGTCGGTGATAGCGAATATCCTGCCCCGAGTGGTCACGCTTTTGGCGCGGAGAAAAGCCTCTCCACCCAGCGCTTGCACGGTCTGGTCGAGAAAAACCTGAGCCTTGGGGTCAATCTTCGACGGCGGTCCGGAAGCATCTTGGCTGGCGGCCTGCTGTACGGTCGCGGCAGGCTGGGCGAGACAGTAGGTAGAAGGCAGTAGGCAGAAGGCAGAAAGCAGAAGGTAGAAGGCAGTCAGCAGTCGGCAGTTAGCAGTCGACAGTCGGCAGGAGCGGAGTACTCGCGGAGCACTTTGCTGTGTGCAGCTATTCTCGCACGTCAACTGACCAGTCAAAGCGCTATCTGCCCGCTCACGAGCCATAATAGACTCGCTTGGATATCGAGTGACTGTGGCCATAGTGCGTTCCGGTTGGACCTGTACTGGGCCCCGTCTGCTTCATACCGTATACCGTCTACCGTTTCCCACATACCACCTACGACCTGCCCCCTACCCGCACAGCACATTCCCCCCGTTGACGTTCACAATCTCCCCTGTCACATAGGATGCCATTTCTGAGGCAAGGAATAGGATGGGGGCGGCAATCTCTTCGGGGCGCGCGAAGCGGTGCAGCGGGATAGTGCGGAGCGCCTGCTGATACTCGCGGCGATTTCTCACTACCGGCGTGCACATGTCGGTGTCCACCCAGCCGGGTGCCACGCAGTTCACCAGAATTCCGTGCGGAGCAAGTTCCGTGGAAAGTCCTTTGACCAGGCTGATCACTCCGCCCTTGCTCGCCCCGTAATGCGTGTGAAACGCCTCGCCCCGCTGCCCCGCCGTGGAGGAGACGACGATAATACGGCCTGACTTCCGGCGGATCATGGCGGGAACGGCGTAGTGGATGACTGCATAGACGCCTTTGAGATTGATGGCCATCATATCATCCCACTGCCTTTCCGTCATACGTTCGATAGGCGCGGGCTCGGCGTTCCAGATTCCCGCGTTGGCGACGAGGACATCCAACCGGCCGAACCGGCGGACGGTCTCGCCAATCAGTCTCTTCGCATCGGCCATCCGAGAGACGTCGGCGTGGAGGGCCACCACGTTGGCAGCGTGCCGGCCACAACTGCGTACCACCTCGCGAGCCGCCTTGGCCGCTTTGCGGTAGTTGAAAACGACCTTGGCTCCCGCCTCGGCAAAGAGCTTCACGGTGGCTGCGCCAATACCGCGCGAGCCTCCGGTGACCACGGCAACTTGTTTCTCAAGATTGATCTGCATAGGCCTTAGATTGATTCATTGATTCAGTCATGCTTCCCGGGCTGCTTGAACCGCGACAGAACCTGATTCCGGACCCGCTCGGCAAGCTGCCGGACGTCCTCGCTCGTCAGGCCCGCCGTGGGAATCGACGGGTGTACGATCATCTCCACGCGCCCGGGCCGGATGTGAACCGTATCGGGTCTCAACACGGCCATGGTCCCGTTCAGAGTAACGGGCATGATGGGTACGCCGGAGCGAACCGCCAGATGGAAGGCTCCTGCCTTGAAGGGCAGAATCTCGCCTGTCCGGCTGCGACCTCCCTCCGGGAAAACGACCACGGGGTAGCCGTCGCGGATTTTCCTCACGGCCTCATCCAGGCTCTTGCGGGCCTCCCCCGGCCGGTCCCGGTAGACGGCGACGTGTCCCGATCGGCGGAGGTGCCATCCCATGAAGGGATACCGAAACAGCGAACGCTTGGCCACAAAGCGGAATTGGAAGGGCAGGTTAACGAGCAGAACAGGAATATCCATCGAGCTTTGATGGTTCACACAGAAGATTGCTGGCGCCTGGGGATTCACGTGCTCCAGGCCCTCAACCCTCACGCGTATCCCGCTGGTTTTCAGAATCAACCAGGACCAGCGACGCGCGCAGGCATGCTGCCAACGACCTCCCGAGTCGAAAAGCGAACCGCCCAGCGACAACGTGCCCATCACCGCCGTGTAAAGGTAGATGAGGTTGTTGGTGAACAAGAGCGAGCGCAGGTAGCTGAGGAAGTCTTTGACGTCTGCTGCCGTCAGTTTCTTGCTGGGCGAGATGGCTGAGGAAGGCTCCATATGGGAACTAGGGCTGCGCACCGATGACGCGGCTGGTGGCGTTCGTCATCGCGAGTTTCCCCTCGCGCAGCGCTTTCGTGATGGCGCCGACCAGGAAAAGTGAGCCAGCCGCTAGGACAACGTCCTCGGGTGTGCTGGCCTGGTAGGCACGCTCGAACGCCCGCACCGGTTCCGCTTCGAGAACAATTTGAGGTGTCCGGCACCGGGCCGCGGCGAAGATCTCCTCGGGCGAGGCGGCGCGCGGCTGCTCCGGCCGTGTGAGGTAGACTTCTTCAGCGAGCGGGAAGAGAATCTCGCTGATCTCCCCAATCGCTTTGTCGCGCATGGAAGCGAAAACCAGCCGCAAGCGCCGGCCCGCCAAATGCTCCTGCACGAAGGCGGCAATCTCGCGCGCGCCGGCGGGATTGTGCGCGCCATCCAGCAGAACCAGCGGGCGGTCATGGATGAGTTCGAGGCGCCCCGGCCACGAAGCGTGCCGCAAGCCTTCCAGAATCGCCGCGTGCGTGATTTTCATCCCTTCCTGCCGAAGTTGCCAGGCGGCCGTGACCGCCGCCACCGCGTTCTCCACCTGGAACCGGCCCAGCAACGGCAGGATCAAATTGGAGAAGTAATCGCCGTCCAAGGCAAAGTCGAATTCGTAGCGCCCCTCCCGATGGCGGAGGTTAGCGAGCCGGGAGAGAGCTACGGTTTCGATCAGGGGCGCTCCCATCTCCGCGCACCGGCGGCGAATGACTTCGGCCACTTCCGGGTGTACGCACGCTGAGACCACGGGCCTGCCTGGTTTGATGACACCGGCCTTTTCCCACGCGATGGCCGCATGCGTCGGGCCCAGGAATTCCTGGTGGTCGAGATCGATATTCGTAATCACCGCCACGCGAGGTTCGGTGATGTTGGTGGCGTCCAGTCGCCCCCCCATGCCCACTTCGAGCACGGCAAAGTCCACCGGAGCTCGCGCAAAATGTAAGAACGCGGTGGCGGTGAGGAATTCAAAAAAGCTGGGTCGAAACTCCAGTACTTTCTGTTCTAGGAGCCGGTCCACTGTCTGTTGAATCTCGGAAAAGGATTGCGCGAAATCCTCGTCGGAAATTTCACGCCCGTTGATCTGGATTCTTTCATTCACCCGCACCAGATGGGGCGAGGTGTAGAGGCCTGTGCGGTAGCCGGCGTGTTCAAGGATACTCGCCAGGATGGCGGACGTCGAACCTTTGCCGTTCGTGCCGGCCACAATGGCCGTGGGATACTGCTGGTGGGGGTGGCCCAGGGAGGACAGGATCGTCGTGATCGCCTCCAGGCCGAACCTCACCCCACGCAATTCGTGCCCCAGGGCGGCGAGGTAGTTCAGACACTCGGAATAGTTCATTGGGTCAGGAGCAGGAAAGGAAACGCTAAACCAGAAATCGGAAACTGGAAACTTGAAATCCGCCCTAGAATACCTGAGCCTGCGGTCCCCACAGCCAATGGCGCGATGAGTCGATAGCTTGATGGCCCCATTCTTCCGGCGCAGAATCAGGCGCCGAGAAAATTCAAGGCCCGGGCGAGGTACGTCTTCAACTCCTTGCGCGGCACTATGGCGTCCACCATACCGTGCGCCAGCAAGAACTCGGCGCGCTGAAACCCTTCGGGCAGCTTCTGCCGGATCGTCTGCTCGATAATTCGCGGACCGGCGAATCCGATCAGTGCTCCCGGCTCGGCAATGATCAAGTCGCCCAGCATGGCGTAACTGGCAGTCACACCCCCGGTGGTGGGGTCGGTCAACACGGAGATGTAAGGCCTACGGATCTCGTCCAGGCGAGCCAGGCCGGCGCTGATCTTCGCCATCTGCATCAGGCTGATGGCGCCTTCCATCATGCGGGCGCCGCCGGAGCAACAAACAATCACCAACGGAAGCTTCTGCGCGATACAGCGATCGATAGCGCGGGTGATCTTCTCGCCCACCGCGGCCCCCATGCTGCCCCCGATGAAGTTGAACTCCATGGCGCCGATGATGAGGCGTTTACCCTCCAGCAAGCCCTCGCCGGCGATGAGCGCGTCCTTTAGCCCCGTGGCCTTCTCCGCTTTCTTCAAGCGGTCCCGGTAACTCTTGGTGTCCCTGAACCCCAGGGGATCAGTGGTGGCCAAGTTGGCGTCGTGCTCCGTGTAGCCGGCGTCGTCAAAGAGCATCTCCAGCCGTGCCCGGGCGCTTATTTTGAAATGGTAGTTGCACTTCGTGCAGCACTGGAGGTTGGCTTCCAGATCCTTTTTCCAGAGGATCTGCTTGCATCCGTCGCACTTGATCCACAGCCCCTCGGTCTGGACGCGCTTTTCGACCGGTGCTTCGAGGGCCTTCTTCTCCTTGTGAAACCAGGTCATAGAGAACTCAGTATTCGATCCCGCGCTGGGCGGGAATCCCTTGATGATAAGGATGCTTGACCTCGCGCATCTCGGTGACCAGATCGGCGCATTCGACAATCGAGGGATGAGCGCTTCGGCCGGTGAGAATCACGTGCACCATTTCCGGCTTCCCTTTCAGCACCCGCACCACCGCCGCAGGGTCCAACATCCTGTAATGCATAGCGTAATTGATTTCGTCCAGGATGACGAGGTCGTACTCGCCACTGGCGATCTTCTCGCTCGCCAACCGCCAGGCTTCCTCAACCAGGAGGATGTCTTCCGGGTCCGGCTTTTCCGCGCCGACTTTTACGAACCCGCGGCCCATGGGCAGGATTTTGAAGCGCTCCTCGCCCAGCATCCGCGCGGCGTCCAGTTCACCGTAGTGCCACGAACCTTTGATGAATTGCACCATCAGAACCTTGAGCCCCTGTCCGACGGCCCGCAAGGCCGTGCCCAGGGCTGCCGTCGTCTTGCCTTTCCCCGGCCCGGTAAGAACGATAATCAGGCCTTTCTTGGCTTCGGGCAAACTCACCTCGCAGGGCTTCGCCCCCTAACGCGGGTAGGGATACCCGCGCAGGACGGTAAACCCGCGGTAGATTTGTTCCAGCAGCAGCGTTCGAGCCCAACCGCTCGTGAGTGTCATACGTGAGAGCGACAGTAGCAAGTCAGCCTGCTTGCGAAACGCTGCCGAGAATCCTTCCGGGCCACCCACCAGGAAAGCCAGTTCGCGCGTTCCGCGCAAGGCTTGCTGGCCCAACCATTCGGCGAACTCCTCCGAGGTCCATTCCCGGCCACGCGGGTCGAGGAATACTCTCGCACTTCCGCTCAGTTTTTCCATCAGGCGCCGCTCGGCCGGGGAGAGCTTGTTCGCCTTACTGCCGCTGGCACTCCGGGCGGGCCCGATTTCCTCGACCGCAACCTCGCAGAAGTGTGAGATTCGATCCTTGTAGTCGGCTTGCAGGGCGCGCAAGTGCGCGTCCTTCGTCTTGCCTTGCCAGATAATGCGGATCCTCATGATTCGTGCCGATGTTGACCCGTGCTGGCGGGCCTCCCACCCACCGCCTACGGCTCGGTTTCGGGTACGGGCACGCGCTTCGCCGTCTTCCACAAGCGTTCCAGGTCGTAGAAATGGCGTGCCTGTCCCAGGAAGATGTGCACTACGAATTCCAGGTAATCAAGCAGAATCCATTCGGCTCGTGAATATCCTTCCACGTGCGCGCGGACTATTCCGGACTTCTTAAGCTGCTCGCAGACAGCGTCGCAAATCGCCTGCGTGTGGCGCGTGGACGTGCCGGTGCAAATCAGGAAGAAGTCAGTAAACGAACAGATGCCTTTCAGGTCAAGGACCGCCAACTCCAGAGCCTTGCGACCCTGGGCAGCCTCCACGGCCTGCCGCAGGTGTGCTGTCATCATCGTGTGGGCCCCGTCCTGGCGGGGCGATAAAGACCCTCCTTCAAAATGTATTGTTCCACAAGCCGGGGAACAAGGCCAGTCACCGGGCGTTCGGCCCGGATTGCTTCTCGAATGTCTCGGGACGCAACAGGGACGTCCACACCCCGGAGCACATGCAGGGTCGTGTGCTTCAAGTCCACTGTATCGAGAAGACGCCCCTCGGCCCTCGGCCGGATCAGACCACTTGGGACTACCTGTCCGATTTCTTGGTTGGAAAAGCCCGGGCGCGACACAATGATGAAGTTCGTTGTCTCCAGAAGCCGCCGGTACTCTTTCCAATGGGGAAGATCCAGGAAAGCGTCCGCGCCCAGCAAGAAAAAGAGCTGGTCACGCGCGCCGAGAGAGCGCTTGATCGCGCGGACCGTGTCGATGGAGAAGTGGGGCCGGCCGTCAGCTCTAGGCGCCTCTAGCAGTGAGGGAACAAATCGCCGGTCAGTCGCGCAGGCCAGCGCCACCATGGCAAAGCGATGCGCGAAAGGGGTGAGCCGGTCACGGTACTTGTGTGGGGGATTTCCCGAAGGCACAAAGAGGATGCGGCTGAGCCGGAACCTGTGGGCGGCGGCTCTTGCGGCCCACACGTGCCCGGAGTGGATAGGATCGAAGGTTCCGCCGAAAAGCGCGATGTTCACCTTTCACTCAGTCCTATGCGTGGTTTACCGGCGTTGTGTCCGCCTCTGGGCCGGGTCGAGGAATCTGCTCCAGCATGGTCCACGTTGCCCGCTTTAGTTCCTCCAGACCCTCGCCGGTCACACAGGAGATTTCATAAAGCGGTTTTTCCAGCTCACGGCAGAATTCCCGGAGCGCGATGAGCCGGTCACCTTCGCCGGCGGCGTCCACCCGCGAGGCAACGAGCAACATCGGCTTGCTGGCCACTGTGGGGCTGAAGCTCTCCAGCTCCTTCAGAATAACGCGATAGTCCTCGACGGGGTCTCGCCCCGATTGCTCCGCCACGTCGATAAGGTGGAGCAGCAGGCGTGTGCGCTCCACGTGCTTCAAGAACCGGATACCCAAGCCGCGACCGAGATGCGCGCCGGCAATTAGGCCCGGAATATCGGTCATCACAAACGAGCGCTCAGGGTCGAGGCCTACGACGCCCAGATGAGGCTCGAGGGTCGTGAACGGGTAGTCCGCAATCCTGGGCCGCGCCGCGCTGACGCGGGAGATCAGGGTCGATTTTCCCACGTTGGGGAAGCCTATGAGACCCACGTCCGCCAGCAGCTTCAGTTCCAGCCGCAGGGTTCGGCCTGCGCCTGGAGTGCCGGGCTCGGCCTTCCGCGGGGCTTGATGTGTAGAGGTCGCAAAACGCGCGTTGCCTCGACCGCCCTTGCCACCTTGGGCAGCGAGAAACCGCCGGCCCGGAGCATCGAAATCGTACACCTTCTCGCCCGCCACGTCGTCGAAAACGACAGTGCCCACGGGGACCTGGATGGTCAAGTCGTCTCCGTCCTGGCCGTGTCGGTTGGAGCCCTCCCCGTAGCCGCCCCGTGCGGCGACGAATTCGCGGTTGTAACGAAATTTCAGAAGGGTGTTGAGGTGTTCGGTACTCTCCAGGTAAACGCTGCCCCCTCGGCCGCCGTCGCCCCCGCTGGGTCCGCCGCGCGGGACGAACTTCTCCCGGCGGAAAGCTACACAACCATTTCCGCCTGCACCTGCCGCCACGTGGATTTTCGCTTCGTCAATAAACACGGCAGAAAACCGGGATTCGGGTCTCGGGAAGTGGGTCTAGAAGATAGCAGACCAAGGACGGGCCAATCCTGGCAAGTCATTCGCACGAGTCACGAAATGCCGACCCCCATGAATACAGGCCCAAAAACAACAAAAGCGGTGGGGCCACTGGTGAAGCGATCTCCACCCCCACCGCTCACAGGCTCAGTTCGCCGAGGGAACCAGGATGTGGACAAAGCGGCCCAGGCGGCCCTTGTCTTCGAACTTCACGACACCCGCGACCTTGGCGTAGAGGGTGTCATCCTTGCCGAGGCCGACATTGTCTCCCGGCTTCAGTCTCGTGCCGCGCTGGCGAACCAGGATGGAGCCACCGGAAACCAGTTGTCCGTCAAACCGCTTGACGCCCAGCCGCTGGGCGTTGGAGTCGCGTCCGTTGCGGGAACTCCCCAAACCTTTCTTGTGTGCCATAACAGAATGCCTCGTCCCTTGTGTCTTCTTGCGCCGGAGCCCTAGGCGGTAACAATGTCCTTGATGAGGACTTCGCTGAAAGCCTGCCGATGTCCGGTCGTGCGCCGGTACTGCTTCTTCCGCTTGTACTTGAGGACTCGAATCCTGGGGGCGCGCGCATTGCGCAGGATGACGCCGGTTACCTTGGCGTTCTCAACCAGGGGCGTGCCCACACTCAGCGTCTGCCTGCGTACCGCGCAAACGTGGTTGAATTCCACGCCGGAGCCAGCCTCGCCCGGCAGCCGCTCCACCCGGACGATGTCCCCTGGCGCGACCTTGTATTCCTTTCCGCCCGTGCGGAAGATTGCGTACATTCGGTGTCCTCTCGTGTTGAGTCTGTAAACGCCTATTATACAGGCTGCCTCAGAGGCATGTCAACGTTGTGATGGGATTGGAATCGGAAAGGTGCATCGTATCCCCCCTGTGGGGTTGAGCTGTGTCAGTGAGAAGAGGAGACAAGAGATGACGGCCTTGCTGGAGGGAGACCAAGGCCGGCGCGGCGCCGGCGCGGAAATCGTGCCCTCCGCCTTTTTGCAGAGAAAGCTTGACCTCACCCCCCTGCATTTTTTGCTTGACTTTTTGCGACAACTGTGATAGACTACAACGACAATGAGGGCAGAGTCAGGGATGGCGCAGGGTTGTTCTTGGGCCGTGGCGGCGGAACTTGCGGCGGCGGGCAAGCGGAACGCGTTTCGCCATCGGTGCGGTTTTTTCCCAATGTTGACAGATGTGCAAACTTCCCTGGAAGGCGCCGAACGCCTGGGGTGCGCATTCTTTATACCCTTGAAAAAAACGAACCTGATAAGTCCTGGGAAATCAATCACTTGACTTTCTGAAAAAGAAAACAAAGCTGATAAGTTGTTTAGAATCAGCAAGTGTTGACAAATTCAACGAAGCTGATAAGTGGCCTCATATCAATCACTTATCAGGATGCCCTACAACCTGACGCAGATTCGCGCCCCCGTCGGCGGTTCTTGAATGGGCGAGCAAGAGGTCAGTCTTTCCTCGTCGCTGTCGGAGATGTTACTTGTATCTCACCCTCTGAGGGGGTCTCGAATGGCTTGCACCAAGCCGGGGAGCGCGAAGCGATTTGGGGAATCGCCACCGGTGCCGCCCGTACGCAGGCGCTAAGTTGAGAGCAGCACCACAGCCGTCAGCGCGCACAGGACGCCAACCCCCTGGAGCAAACTGATGGATTCATGAAGGATGATAGGCGCCACCAGCACTACCACCAACGGATAGAGCGCAGTGAACGGCGAAACGATGGACGCCTTTCCGCCGCTCTTCATCGCGGCGAACAGTGCCCAAGCGCCCAGGGCGTTCAGCACGCCGCTCAGCAGCGCCCAGGTCAGGCTGCGGGCGGAATAACTGAATACCGCCGGGCCGGGGTACAAGAATGGCTGCAAAAGGAAGAACCCAACCACCAGCCAGATGAGCGAGGATTCAGCCGAGATGTAATTTGTCGACAGCTTCTGGAGAAGCCCAACGATTCCCCAACTGATGAGCACGATAGCGGCGAACCAGAACCAGGGAGGCAGATGCATCGGTCAGGACTCCGTTACAGAGAGAAGATGACAATCGCGGCTGCGGCAAAACCCAGGCCGACCACCTGGACCCAGGTCAGCCGTTCCCGCAGAATCGACACGGCCAATGCCACGGTGATCATGGGATACAGCGACGTGGCCGCGGTAATGACCGAGGTGTTCCCGCCGCTGCGGAAAGCGGCGAAGAAGGCCAGACCTCCGATGCCGGATAGCACCCCGTTGGAGACGGCGTAGAAAATCCCTTTGCGGCTCTTCTCCAGCTTGAAATGCCTGGCCACCAAAAGCGCCAACGCGACGGGCAGGGTCCCGAACGTGAAGATGAACTGCATCGTGTCTGCCGGGATTTCCCTAGAGCCCATTTTTGAGAGCAGCGCCCACCCGCCCCAGCAGAGTACGCATAGAATCGAGTACCAGAACCACTTGGCCTTGAGTGTGGCAGGTGTCGGCATCGCAGCTTTTGACCTCCGTTCAGAGCGGCGCGCGATTATAGCCTGATTGGTCTCCGAACCTGCAGGGAGAAATGCTCAGGTAGGCTTCGGCGGTCCGCCTGCCTTGAGAACTGAGACTGGATAGTGTAAGAAGGGAGCGAGACCTCCACAGGGAGTGGCCGATGATTCAGACGAAGGAGTTCCCTCGCAGAAAAATCGGATTCCTGCTCGACGGTCAATGGCGGTGCGAGGGAGAGGCGTTTGACGTGCTCGCGCCCTATGACGGGCAGGTGGTGGCCACGACGTTTCGGGGTACGCCCGAGCATCTCAACGCGGCCATCGAAGCTGCTGTCCGTGCGTTCGAGACCGCGCGCAGGTTGCCATCCTGCGAACGCCAGCGTGTGCTTCGCGCCGTGGCGGAAGGCATCGCGGTCCGGCAGGAGGAAATCGCGCACACGCTAGCCCTCGAAGCTGCCAAACCTATCAAGGCCGCACGCGCCGAAGTCGAACGTGCCGTCTTCACGTTTTCGGTTGCCGCGGAAGAGAGCACCCGCATCTACGGTGAATGGCTACCGCTGGATCTTCAGACTGCGACCGTGGGTCGCTGGGCCATCGTGCGACGCTTCCCCGTGGGGCCGATTGCTTCCATCACCCCATTCAACTTCCCGCTCAACCTGGTGGCGCACAAGGTGGCGCCGGCGATAGCGGCGGGTTGCAGCGTCGTTCACAAACCCGCGCCGCAGACACCAATCTGTTCTCTGCTGCTGGGGGAGATCGTGCAGGCCGCCGGCTGGCCGAACGGGGGCCTCAATGTCTTGCCCCTCTCGAACCAGGAGGCCGGACCGCTCGTTACCGACGATCGCCTGAAGATGCTCTCCTTCACAGGCAGCGCGGCAGTGGGCTGGGAGCTGAAGAAAAGGGCCGGCAAGAAACGCGTCACGCTGGAACTCGGTGGCAACGCCGGGGTCATCGTGCACGGCGACGCGGACCTAGCATACGCAGCGACGCGATGCGTCCAAGGCGCGTTTGCCTATGCTGGCCAGACGTGCATTTCCGTGCAGCGGATTTTCGTCCAGCGCGGGGTCTGGGACAGGTTTCTGGCGGAATTCGTACCGCACGTCCAGAGACTGAAACTGGGAGACCCGCTCGATGAGGCCACCGATGTCGGGCCAATGATCAGCGAGGCCGCGGCCCAGCGCGCGGCCAGGTGGGTGGAGGAAGCGGTCACGGCCGGGGCTCATGTACTTTGCGGCGGAAACCGGCGCGGCGCCTTTATGGAACCCACGGTCCTTACCTCAACTTCGTCCCGCCAACGCGTCAACTGCGAGGAAGTATTCGCCCCTGTGGTGACAGTGGAATCATACGAGGACTTCGCCGAGGCCGTGAAGAGGGTAAACGACTCGTCTTTCGGGCTGCAAGCGGGCGTATTCACCCGCGACGCAAAGCTGCTATTCGAAGCCTACGATGAGCTCCAGGTTGGCGGGGTGATCGTGGGCGACGTGCCGACGTTTCGTATCGACCACATGCCATATGGAGGCGTGAAAGACTCGGGTCTGGGCCGAGAGGGCCTGCGCTACGCCATCGAAGAAATGACCGAGCGTAAGCTGCTAGCTGTGAACCTGCCCTAGCGGCTGGCGAGAGGGGATCTTTCGGGAACAACTCCAGGAGCTACACCGCTTCAAGGAATGCGCGCCGCCAAGGCTGTGGCTAAGCTAGCGCCATCCTGTGCATCAGGCAGGTTGGCAAACCCGCCAAGATATCGTCCCTTGCGGAAGAAGCAGAGCCCGCCGAGATACTGGTCCTTCACCTGAAAGGCCTCATCGGCGACTTTGGCCGGCGTGGTTGCGCCGAAGCGTTCCCGCAGCTTGGCCATGACCGCCGAGGCGGATTCCGCAGACGCCTCCGCCACGACAAACGCCTTGCCGGATTCGTATTGCGCCACGTAGCCCCGTTTCAGCAGGCGCAGGCCCAATACACTCTCGGGGACGAGGCGAACAGACACCAGCTTGTCGGCGGGGAACCATGCGAGCGCATCCGGCAGCGTCGTGCGGCCCGAGATGCGCCTTTCCATCTCCGCCACGAAGGCCTTCAAAGCGGGGGTATGGTCTTTGTCCGGGTCGGCGGCCAACTCC
Organism: Terriglobia bacterium; assembly: GCA_050014795.1. GTDB lineage: Bacteria > Acidobacteriota > Terriglobia > UBA7540 > UBA7540 > JALHUF01. The sequence goes on from JBEKCQ010000038.1 coordinate 19,070, forward strand.
ACGTAGTACCTGTCCTTGCAGAAGGTACCGCGGCGCGGCAGGATCTGGCCACCTGTGCCAATCGCGGCCATGGGCTGATTCGGATCGCGATTGGCAGCGAAGATTCCATAGGCCGCATCGGGGTCGGTCATTTCGGATACATCAATCACGATGGAATCACCCCCCGACTTACAGGTCACGCCTTGCATGCGGACGAACCCATAAATCAAGTATCCTTCGGCGTTTCCGTCCATGTACTCGAACAGATTGTCAGCGACGAACTCGCGCGTCGGGCCCGCCTGCTGCCATCCGGGAACGAGGTGGCAGTCCGTGAGCTCCGCCGCGCAGGCAACCGAGGCAAAGGCCAGCATTGCGGCGACCAGCTTCAGAGGTCTCATGCGAACAATTCCTGGGCGCGGGTGAGCCGCTTCGCGACCTTCACTCCGAACGGGCAATTAACCGTGCAGGTTGAACACCCGCTGCAACGTACTTCGGTCACTTCGGAGGGTAGGGCGAGAAACTCCTCCCGCCCGAGGGAAAACTGGCCGTAGCCGTCCGCATAAGTCAAATACCTCAGAATGTCCGCGACCGGCAGACCCTTTGCGCAGGTCCCCTGGCATTTCCCGCACATTCGGCAGTACAGCGGGCTGATGTATTCCAACTGCCGGGCCAGCAGCTTCTCTTCGACGGGTGAGTATGGTTCGGCCATGGCCTTCAGGTTTTCGTCCAGTTGTTCCATGTCGGTCATGCTGGGGATGGTGGTCTGCACATTGGGACTCTTGAGCACCCACTTCAGGGCGGCGAGCATCGCGCCCTCTCGCTTTAGCTTGGGTGCCAGTGGGTCACTGGGCTTCACCTTCCGGAATCCGCCGGCCATTACCTTCATCCCGACGACTCCCATGCCGGCCTTGGCTGCCTGCTCGATGGCTTCGTCCACCCCCTTGTCCATGGTGAAATTGTAGGTGACCAGGACAGCGTCGAAGGTGCCCTTCTGTATCAGTATGGGGATCAGTACCTTCGGCGTATGAGTGCTGAGTCCGGCGAAGCGGATTTTGCCCTGCTGCTTCGCGATCTGCTGGGCCTCGATCAGCTCGTCCTTGACTTGGTCCGCGCTGTCCTTACCGTGGAGATACCAGATGTCGACGTGGTCAGTGCCCAGTTCGCGAAGGCTGGTGTCCAGGTCGTTGAGGGCAGACTGCTTGTTCTCGGAAGGCGTTTTGGTGGAGATGAAGATGTCGTTACGCTTGCGCTTGAGCGCGGCGCCCACCATGCGTTCGTTGTTCCCGTGTTGATAACCCCGGGCGGTGTCGAAGTAGTTGACTCCCAGATCCGCGGCGCGTTCGATAACGCTGGCGTCGGAAGTAATCATGCAGCCGAATCCGACCGTGGTGACTTTCAAACCCGTCTTGCCTATGGTCCGGTAGCTGAGCTTGGCAGAGGAAGCCGACGACAGCGTACGTGTCGGTTCTGCGGTACGGTCCACGACCTCTGTGGTGGAAGCCATCGCTGCTACAGGAAGACTCAATCCCACAGCCAGGAATTCGCGCCGCGTCGAGTTGGTTTTCATGAGACGTCCCCCGAAGAGTTAGATTATTATGCAAAATCGAACTTCTATCATAGACTGCGAAGAGAATTTATATCAATGGTCTTTTCCCGTCGGAACTTCCTGCAAGCGGCCGGGGTGGGTTTGCTGCTTCCGGCGCGCTTATTGCGGACGCAACAAGCGCCTGCTCGCGCCTCGTTCCAACCCGTCCGCGAGTTTCCCGGCCGCTCCAAGGTGGCTCTGATCCACGGTAGCGACCGCCGTAAGAACGCTTACGAGGCGCTGGTGGCAGTCGATGACCAGATCCGGCCCCGACTGCAAGGAAAGAAGTACATCGTTATTAAGCCCAACAATGTTTCTACGGAGAAACAGCTCGCCTCGACGCACGCCGATGCTTTGCGCGGCATCCTGGATTACCTAGCCCCGCGCTTCAAGGGGCCGGTGACAATCGCCGAAGCGGCGGCTGATGATACCTTGCAGGCCTATGAGAACTTCGGGTACGGCCGTCTGATTCCCGAGTATCGTGGACAGAATGTAAGCCTGGTGGACCTGAACCGCGAGGCCAAGTACGAAACGATTCCGCTGATCGATTTTCACCTGCACATTGCGCCGGTGCGGCTGGCGGCGCGACTGCTCGATCCGGACGCATTTGTGATCTGCGCAGCGGTCCTGAAGACGCACGATAATGCCGTGGCAACCTTATCGGTGAAAAACATGGTGCTCGGGGCTCCGGTCCACAGCGTACGGGGAGAGACCCCGCAGTGGAACGAAAAACTGAAGTACCACGTAGGCGACCGGCAGATGCATTACAACATGCTCCTGACGGCGCAGAAGATGCAGCCCAACTGGGGTGTGACTCTCATCGACGGCTTCGAAGGGATGGAGGGGAACGGTCCCACTGAGGGCACACCGGTCGCTTCACGGATTGCTATTGCTTCCACGGACTTCATTGCCGCCGACCGCGTGGGTCTGGAAACCATGGGAGTGAATCCCGACTGGCTGGGCTACATGGTCTATTGCGGCCAGGTTGGGTTGGGCCACTACGATCTCTCGAAGATTGACGTCATCGGCGCACGCATGGCGGAAGTGAAGAAAACTTATCGCCTGCACGCCGATATCGACCAGATGTTGCTGTGGATGGGCCCCATGACCGAGCTGCCGCCCATATTGTGGTAGCACGGTAGGTCTTGGCGTGAAGGGGCGGACAGTTTCGGCCGGTGGCTAACAATCGTCGGGCGGGAGGGAAACCTGAGCATGGGCAATCACCTCAGTCGAAGGAATTTTTTCAAGGCGACGGGCTTGGGGTCACTCGCCGCGCTGGGAAGCACGAGTCCTCTGGTCGGATCGGTTCCACCCGCGGCCGCTTCAGCGATCAAAGACTCCGAACCCATGAAGATCACCAAGATTGAGGCGGTAAGGTTCCGAGACGATCTCCGAATCGATGGCCGGGAAGTTGTCTGGACGTGGATTCGGCTCCACACCAACACCGGGATCGTGGGCGTCGGCGAAACCTATCCCTTTGCCGAGGGCCAGATTGGCATGCTAAAGGACCTGGAGCAACGCAGTTGGATGGGCAAGATTCTCGGGCGAGATCCTCGGGACATCGAGAGCACGTGGCATGACGTCTTCGCGCAGATCGCTTTCCACGGATGGGGCGGAAGCGATATGCGCATCCTCACGGCCATCAACATCGCGCAGTGGGATATTCTTGGGAAATCGCTGGGCGCGCCCATCTATCGACTCCTCGGTGGAAAAGCACAGCAAAAGCTGCGCGTCTACAACACCTATACGGACTATTGGACGATCAACAATATGCAGATGGAGACCGATGCCGAGAAGATCGTGCGGTTCTTGCTCGGCCGGGGAATCAAGGCCATCAAGATCTATCCTTACGAAAAGGTGGGAGAGAAGAACGGCGGGACTTACATCTCACCTGCCGACTTGGACAAGTGTCTGGAGTGGATCAAGCGTATCCGCGATGCCGTGGGGAACGAGATGGATATTGGGCTTGACCTGAGCAGCCAGTGGAACCTGCCGTGCGCGCTACGGATTGCCCATTCGCTGGAACCCTACAGCATCATGTGGCTGGAGGACGTGCTGCTCCAGGATAACATGCCGTCTTACGCCACCCTGGCGCGGGAGACGCCGATTCCCGTCTGCGTAAGCGAACGGTTGGCGACGCGCTACCAGTTCCGCGAGCTGTTGGAACAGAAGGCTGCGGATATCGTGATGTACGACCTGACGTGGTGCGGAGGAATCTCCGAGGCCAAGAAGATCTCCGACATGGCGGATACGTACTACATCCCCACGGCTCCCCATACCTGCGGCGGTCCGCTACTGTGGTTTTCCACTATCCATACGGCTACGGCTTTGACCAACTTCTTCATTATGGAGAGCTGCTACCACTTCTATACGTACCAGTATCCGTACTTCATCAAGAACGTTCCGGTCCCCCAAGACGGCTTTGTCACGGCTCCGGAAGGGCCTGGACTGGGCATCGAATTCCGCAATGAGCCTTTTGAGCGTGGCGATGCCATCATCGAGAAGATAGCCGAAGCCTGAACCAGGGCACTGAGGGCCAAGCGCAACTGCGTGCGAAGAAGATACGGGCGGCGTAGCGTGACGAAACAGAAGCCAGCATTCCGCTCAGAGGTTTTTTCGTAGAGACATCTCCCTGCCTGCCAGATTATAATTCTCTTTAGGGCTTCGAATTCAGACTAGGGGGAGAACAGAGACCAGTGTCTTTTTCACGCCGAGATTTCTTTCAGTCGCTTGCCGCAGGCCTGTTGCTGCCGACGCGCCTTTTGCGGGCGCAACAAGCGCCGGCCAGTACTTCGTTCCAACCCGTGCGCGAGTTTCCCGGCCGCTCGAAGGTGGCTTTGATCCACGGCACCGACCGCCGCCAGAACGCCCACGACGCGCTCCTGGCGATTGATGACCAGATCCGGGCCAGGCTCGCGGGCAAGAAGTACGTGGTCATCAAGCCCAACAATGTTTCCACGGTGAATCCTCTGGCAGCGACCAACGCCGACGCGATGCGCGGCATCCTGGATTACCTGGCCCCGCGCTTCAAAGGCCCCGTCGTCATCGCCGAATCCTCGGCGGGCAAAACCATGGAGGGCTTCCAGAACTTCGGCTATACCCGCCTGGTTTCCGAATTTCGTTCGCAGAATGTGAGCTTGGTGGATCTGAACCAGGAAGCACGTTACGAGGTCATGCCGCTGATCGACTTCGACCTGCACGTGATCCCCGTGCGGCTGGCGGCGCGACTTCTCGACCCCGAGGCGTTCGTGATCTGCTCGGCGATCTTGAAGACGCACAACACCGTCGTGGTGACTCTGTCGGTGAAGAACATGGTGCTCGGAGCCCCGCTGCACCAGGCGCCCGGGGAAACGCCGCGGTGGAACGACAAACGCAAGTACCACGTCGGCCTCCGCCAGACCCACTACAACATGCTCCTGACGGCGCAACGCATGCAGCCTCACTGGGGAGCGACCTTGATTGATGGGTTCGAAGGGATGGAAGGGAACGGGCCTTCCTCCGGCACGCCGGTGGCCTCGAGGATTGCCATTGCCTCCACGGACTTCATCGCCGCGGACCGCGTCGCCACCGAGACCATGGGAGTCAACGCCGACTGGGTAGGGTATCTGCGCTACTGCGGACAGGTTGGCCTGGGGCAGTACGATCTTTCCAGAATCGACGTGCTTGGGGCCTCCATTGCGGCGGTGCGGAAGTCCTACCGACAGCACGCCGATATCGAGCGCGAGTTGCAGTGGATGGGTCCCATGAATGACTTGCCGCCGAAACTGGGCTATCAGTACCAGGCGTCTCCCAAAATCTTCGGGTAGTCCAGTCCTCCGCTGACAGCGAGATACACCGTCTAGCCGCTGCCGTCAGCGCCGATCGACCAAGCCTTGTTCACAAATCGGATGGCTTCCCCGCGGTAAGGATCTCCGCCAGGAGGTGTTGGCGGGTGGGACACGGCCGGATCGTAGTTCAATACGTGGCCCGGCCACCGCTCACGTCGTAACACTGAGCGGTCACGAAACTGGCGTCGTCGGAAGCCAGGAAGTGGACCACCGCCGCGACTTCTTCGGGGCGGCCCACGCGGCCCATGGGGATTTTGCTGGTCATGTATTCGACCTGCTGGGGAGTCATGGTCTTCAGAATCGGAGTTTCGATGACCGCGGGACTGACGCAGTTCACGTACACCCCGAGCTGCACCACTTCCTTGGCCAGCGCTTTCGTCAGACCGATGACCGCGGCCTTAGCGGTCGAATACGGCGTGAGGTTGGGATTGCCCTCTTTCCCGGCGATGGAAGCCACATTCACAATCTTGCCGTAGCGGCGCTCAATCATGTGGGGCAAGACCGCCTTCGCGCACAAAAACACGCCCTTCACATCCACCGCCATGACCTGATCCCACTCCTCTTCGGTCACCTGGATCATCGGTGCGTTCTTGCCCACGATGCCGGCATTGTTCACCAGGATGTCGATTTTCCCGAACTCGGTGAGGACGCGGTCGCGCATTTGCCCGACCTCGGCGGCCTGCGAGACATCGCAGCGAATGGCAATGGCGCGTCGGCCCAGTGCGCGCAAGCGATTCGCGACGGCTTCCGCCAGCGGAAGGTTCAGATCCACAACGGCCACATCGGCTCCCGCCGTAGCCAAGCGGACGGCAATGGCTTCTCCGATGCCCTGTCCTGCACCGGTGACGATCGCGACGCGGCTTGTCAGATTCATGGCCTCTTTAACCTCTCATCGATGTTATTGGCGCATCTGTGCTAGCTCCACACATTTCTACATTTGCTCTTTCATGCCATGCGAGGCTTGAGTCCTATGGCAACGCCTCGACCGTAAAAGACTCCATTAAACCATAGTCCAGCAGGTCGTACTGAGATCCGGAAGGCTGGTGCTCGGGAAAGTCGCCCCAGGCTGCCGGCCAGGCTATCATCCGCGGCTTCGTAGAGTTATGGAACGGCCCGAACAGGTTGGCCCGGGCGTTGCCGGGCCTTCGCAGACATAGGGCTGCCAGCCGAGGGTTTGCACATGATTTCCGTCCAGGAGTACCTCGGCCACGCTGCCCTGCCAATGTGGGAAGCTGATCCTGAGCTGACGTGCGTTCTTGGGAATTGTGAGACGCGCTTCGTACAGGACGCTGTCGTAATAGAAGGGGTAGCCCTGTTTCAACCAGGAGCCGAGCTGAAGCGGCTGCGGAGAGCGAATCGAGAAGCCGCGCTCGTCTGCCTGAACTGAGAAGTTCCCGCGCAGGTAGATATTTTCCAGTTCCATGCGAACATCGAATGGCGAGGCCACGAGGCGCACCGTGTTCTCGCCCACTTGGAGCAACTTCTCTATAGTGACGGTTTTCAGGTGTGGGTCCAACCAACGCCCGGCAGCGGAAAAGTCCAAGAGGCGTCCGTTGACAAGAACCTGGTAGAGTTCTGGGCTTTCCAGCGCGAGTTGCACTCCGGCCTGCGCCGCAGCGTCTGCAACGCGGAAGTGGAACGTCGCTTCGAAGCCCGAGCCCGGGCCAAAGGGCGGATGGTCGAGAATCCTTCTCCTAAACTGGATCGCGTTGTCCCAGGCCGGCCGCTCAAAACCGTGCGCCTGCCACACGCGCCAGTTCGCTTGCCAGGTGTTGATGTTCTCGCGGGTCTCCCCCGCCACGCGCAGGTCACAGTAGTCGAGAACCAGCACGTTCGGCGAAGCGGGAGTTGCTTTCCAGTCCGTCAACCGAAGGGTTTGGGCCTTTCCTGTGGCCGGACGCGGAGCGGCCTCCGGGGTGGCAGCTTTTGCGGGAACAATGAACAGGCGCGAACCTGCGGGTGGCAGTTCCAGCGCGAATTCCAGTTTGCCGGCTTCCAGCGCCCGGAAGGGAACCTGCCCTGTCTTTCCTGAGACAGTGTCCCATTCTTCCAAGCTTGTGCCGTCGATCTTGGCATTCAGCACAACCTTCGTCGAGCCCGCATTCGTGAAAAGGTGAAGCATGTCTCCGCTTGACAGAGTTTCCATTCGATGGCTGAGCCCCACAGGCACCTCCTTATCGAACGTGACCCGCGCGGGCAAGTGGCGACGGATCTCTGCCAGCAGTTCCTGGGAATTCGACATCACGCGCCACTGGCTTGAGTACTGCTCGCGCAATCGCACCACCGCATCGCTGGGCCGGCCATCCACATACGGAGACGGCGCGCCCAGAGCCAGGATCTCGCCACCTCCTTTGAGGTAGCTCTCCAGCAGGGGCAGGGTCGGCTGGCGGAGGTTAATCATTCCAGGGGGCCAGACCAGCAGATCGTACGTGGCCTTGGCGATAGCCAGCCTGCCGCCGCGAGCTTCGCCAAACCACTCCATCAGGTATTCGTCCCCCAAATCGAAGTCCACCTGATGATCCACCAGGAACTGGTTGAGCCTGTCGTAGCCTTCGCGAAGTTGCTCCAACTCGGGATTGTCGCCGCCGCGTCGCGCCCAGAGGAAGCCGCTGGTCGTCGGTTCCAAGATGAGGACTCGGTTTCGAGCTTCACCCTGCGCCAGCACATAGGAAAGACGCGCGGTGTGGTCCGCATGCAAGCGATAGTACGGCCACCAGGGCGAAACATCGCTGAACGACTGGGGATGGTCCCTTTTCCGGGCACCGCGCACACTGGTGAAGGCCAGGTGCTGGTCGATGAAGTCGACGCCGTTGACGAGCAGCCAGTCGCCCATGCGCTTGTAATGCTCGAAGGTGCTGTCCCAGCCCGAAACGCCGTAGGTCTCGCAGAGAGCTCGCCGCCCCAGTTGCTCGGACACGCTCGCGAGCTGACGGATGGTGAACAACATATGCGGGTCCGCGCCTTTTTCCCGTAGCGCCGCGCCGACCAGCATATCGATGCCCGGCATATGCAGATAGGCGGCGAGGGAGGCGTCGTCGGGAGTAACCCACGGATACGGCCACTCGTGTTCCATGAAATGACCCGTGAACTGGAGACCGTTGCGGTCACACCACTCAAAGAGCGGCCGGAAGTAGCTCTCCTTCCACAGGTCGTGAAGGGTTTGCCAGTAATCGAATCTCACCCGCCGCCAGTCGCCGACGTCCCAAAACAGCGAGGGCAGCGCTTCACCGAGATCGTAGCCGTTGCGCTTTTGAAACTCGGCCAGCGTCCGGTAACTCAGAGGAAGCGACCATTGACCCCCTTCGTAAGCCCCTGCCGTGGCCAGGAGCGGCTCGTCGTCGAATGACCATCGGACCGTTTTGCCAAAATCCTCACCGACGTGCTTCTTGTAAGCCTCGAAGGTTGTGTGAATGAACCATCGAGTCGTCTCGGGATTGGTCAAGTCAACATAAGGGAACTGCCCGGTCCAAGGATTGCCACTCGCGCGTCGTAGAGAAAAGACTGCAACCGATCCCTGCGTTTTCGCGTAGTCGCGCTCCGGGACGCGGACGGCTCGAGTCACGCGGTTCTTTTCGTCCCGTTCAATCTTGAAGACACCCAAGGTGGCCGGGCCGCCCGACACCCGCGGACCTTCCAGGATTTGTGCCTGAACGTATTGCGCGGTGGTGTCTGGGGCCAGTGAAGGGACGTGCCCGCCGGCGAATCCTGAGGGATAACTGTTCTCGTCGTAGATGTTGCACAACATTCCCAGGCGCTTGGCCTCGTCAAGCGCTGTCCGCCAGAGAGCAAACCACTCGTCGCCCAGGTATTCGGTCATCAGGCCGGGTCGGGGATGAATGAACACTCCGCCCATGCCTTGCTCCTTGAATTGCCGCAATTGCTCTTTCATTCTCTCGGGATCCATTTCATCGTTCCAGACCCACAAGGGCGCAGTCCGAAACTCCGCCGGTGGATCAGCGAAGTGCTGGCGGATTTCGTCCAGCGTGGCCGGCGGGGGAGTCGTCTTCAACGCTTCAGGCTCGAGCAGACGGTGTTTTTCCTCGTCGTCCTCGACGGGTCTCGCGCTACCTGGAACCTTTCCCGCGAGGAAGGCTGCCGCCACCAGCAACGCGCCGAGGAAGGGAAGTGTAACGGTACGGACAAACGAAGACCCGGCGCGCTTCATCGGTCTGTTCTCTGGCGGGAGTTTGGTATCGAGACTCATGGGTGGAGACCCTCCAACGGGCGGGACCGTTCTCCCGTTCTTCGTTCGGACTTGCCGCGGCGAAGATATCACAAGAAACAAGCGTGCTGCCATCCGGAGGTGCCCGCAAGCGTCTGCGGTTTTCTCTGCAGTCACACGCCTGTAGCAAAGCGCCACATATCCGAGTACATTATTCCAGCTCTGGCGCGGCGCGGAGGGTGTCCATCGTGCGCCTGGTTGGCTGAGAGAAGAAACGAGCTTCTGGCGCAAGCGGCGGGACGGTTTTGCGAAGATTGCCGAGGCGTCCCCTGCGACCTTCAAGAAGACTGATCCGAGAGGATTCGTATGAAGATCACCAATGTTCGAACACGTGTCGTGGAGTGGAGGGGCAGAACCGTGCCGCCCCAGCCGCATTTTTGCACCAACCCGGTGGACATCCTCGATCTACCCATAGATGCCTTCGCGTCAACTGTGTCTGCCCGGGGACGATCTTGACCCAGGCTTCCTATCGGCACATTGAACGAGTGGGCTTGACGCTGGAGCAGTTCAACGCCGAGGAGGGCGCTAAGACTTTCCTGGCGAGAATCGGCAATACGCGGGAGGTGGCTTACGCCGTTCTGTTTCTCGTTTCCGAGGAGGCGTCGTACATCACGGGAACGTCGCTGATGGTGGACGGCGGCTACACGGCGCAGTAGTGAAGCCGAAGCTCAAGGGAGGAATGATGACGACGAGCCTCGTCGTCGGCGAGTTTCCACCGAGCCACACGGAATTTCTACAAGGGGGAGGCTTGACATGAATGGCAATTCCGCAGAGATGCCCAAGGCGGTCAAGATCTGGGCGGTCGTCGGTTTTGTTTTCGCGGCGCTCTATTTGGCGATTGCGATCTTCGCGTTTACAAGTCAGCCAGAGAACTACGAGTTGATCGGCGCTCTGGGCCTGATTATCTGCGTGCTCCAGGGCATCGGAGGTGTTCTCGCCCTCACGCGCAAGTATTCTGCTGCCAGAATCTTAATGATCATCGGGGGGATTCTTGGGTTCCCCTTGGGACTGGTCATGGTCGCCGGGGGAAATTCCATCAAGAAGGCAACTACTCCTCCCCCGCCTACGGGGACGGGCAGCCGCTGACGCGAAGTTGTTCTCAGAGCTGGTAGCCACGGTCAGGGGTTTTCTGACCGTGGGCTCTTGATGGGAATAGCCCACGGTCAATTACAGGACGATTGACCGTGGCTACCGCTCGCGTGCCAAGCCGCGGAATGTCGTTGGCACCGGCGGCTACAATCAATCCTTTCCCTGAGGGAGAAGGTCATGGCTAATCGCGTCTGCCCCTGGTGGCTCGGCTACCTGCTGGCCAGCCCGCTCCGGCGCCTGATGGGCGACCCGGCCAAGATCCTGGCCCCGTACGTTCGCGAGGGCATGACGGTGCTCGAACCTGGGCCGGGCATGGGCTTCTTCACGCTCGAACTGGCTCGCTTGGTGGGGCCCTCCGGCCGGGTAGTGGCGGTGGACTTACAGCCGAGGATGCTCGCGGGGCTAAAACGCCGGGTGGCCAGAGCTGGGCTTGGGGAACGCGTGGACGCGCGCCTGGCCGAACGTGATTCCCTGGGCGTGCCCGACCTGGCCGGGAAGGTGGATTTTGCGCTCGCCTTTGCCCTAGTGCACGAACTGCCCGCGGCAGGCCCCTTCTTCACCCAGGTTGCCGCAGCCCTGAAGCCGGGCGCCTGTCTCCTGCTTGCCGAGCCTACCGGACATGTGAATGCCGCAGAGTTTGAGGCCGAGTTGCAGGCTGCTGCCCAGGCCGGCCTCCAGCTCGCAGACCGTCCCACCATACGCCGCAGCCGCACAGCACTACTGAAAAAGGTTTGAGGCGTCCACGGCGGGTGGCGGCCTGTCCCGACGCGTGGGCCGTCCCGCCTCGCGTGGATGCGCCGCGCGCGTCACACGATGTTGGATGGTTCTGGTAGCCACAGTTGGCTCGTCGATTGAGCCCGGCGTGGGTTCGTGAATGGGGAAAGCCCACGGTTCGGAGAACGCGAAGCGTCGGTGCTCGCTCGAAAAACTGCTTGACATCGTATTTCGCTTGAATTAGGATTTCAGGCGTTGGGTGGGAACTGCGTAGCGGGTCCTGCCCACTTTCTATTTTGGGAGGACGACTAGGCCAGCCCCCGCATACTGCCCCTTCCAGTTCCTGCGGAACTTCCCTTCCACAGTCGAAAAGAAATCGCCACCTTCAGAATCGTCCGGGTAGGTCTTCTTCCCCAGAACATGCCGTCCAATCGGGGTAGCAACGACGTCGGCAAACTGCAGCCCGGCTATGTTTTCGTTTTTTCCGCGAATAGCAAAGTTGTGAATTCTTCGGCGAATCTTGGAACCGGGCACATAGGAAGTACCGCGAACCTTGAGGTCTAAGAAGGCCAACTCCAGCGCGCTGTCGAACGTTTCACTGCGGCTCTCGGCGACCACAATGCCCCCGGGTGAACCGCATTCGAATATGAACCGCTCGATGACAATCGAAAGCGAAAGCATATAGGGATCGAGTGCATTCAGTCCGTACTTGCCCAAGTGCTCGTGCTTTCTTATCGCACAGGCGACGATCTTAAACTGCATATCCCGGAGCAATCCCTGGAGTTGACGGAAAAATCGTGCCCTGAACTCCCGGTCAATCATCTGTTCGAAACCGTTCTGGTTCCGCGTGAAGTCCACTGTGTGCAGGATGATATCGTGGCGCCCGAGCAGCGAATCCTTGAAACCATTCAGTGCATCAGTGGCCGCGCCGTCATGGTACTGGTCCTCCATCACGATGCCGCAAAGAACGAACATCGGATATCCCGGGTCGATCTTTTGCAGACTGTGATCGCCCGATTCGTCCAGAAACAGCACCAAGCCCACCGCTGGTCCTCCGCCCAAGGAACTAAGGGTCGTGCAAGGGGCACTGTGCCACGCAGCCCCATGCAAGAGGGAAACAGTACCAAAACTTATGGGGTCGAGAAACTGAAAAATCCTAACGTCGCATAGCACCGACCATCTCCGGCCTGCGCGTCAGCGGCTGTGCGAGAGGGCACGGATTTATCCGTGCCATGAGGGGCGGGACAAATCCTCTTCTTGTGACCTTCCGGCCCCGCTTGGTGCCTCAGTGGCTAAAGCCGGTCAAAGGGAGATTATCACGCGTCGTTACGGCACGACTAAAGTCGTGCCCTTTCGCAAGTCGTGCCTTGGCCTTCGAGGTACGGGCCCGTTCGCCTCGCGGGGATGCGCCACGCCCTCCCGCCCCTCGCAGAACCCGGGCCACAGAAAGTGTGCGGTGGCTAACCGCCGCTATGTAGAGACGTTCCGGTGGAACGTCTCCGAGACGGCCGGCGGGCCGTCTCTGCTACATCGTGTCCACGTAGGCGATGCATTCGATCTCGATAGGCGACTCGCCTGGCAGATCTTTCACCGCCACGGTCGAGCGCGCCGGCGGCTCGGTGGGGAAGAACGTGTGGTAAACCTCGTTCATCTCCTGGAACTTTGAAATGTCGGTCAGGAAGACCAGACACTTCAGGACCTTGTCCAGGGATGACCCACCGGCTTCGAGCACCGTCTTCACATTTTCCAGGCACTGCCGCACTTGATTGCTGAAGGGGCCTTCGACCACCTTGTGAGTCTTCGGGTCGTGGGCGCCCGCCCCCGAAACGAACAGCAGGTGGCCGAACTGTATCCCGGAACTCAGAATGGTGCGCGGCGACTGTTGCTCGCCGGGTCTGAGGATGACCTTCTTCTTGGGCCGCATCATCTGAGCTTTGGCCGCCACCGGCAGAACCACTGCGCCGGCGCCGGCGGCCGCCACGCCACCCAGACGCAGAAAGTTGCGACGATCAGGTTTTGATTTGCTCATCAGCTAGAACCTCCTCTGTGAAACTAGAAACTGGAAACTCGAAAATGGAAACTCGATTCGCGGCGGGCGCATACCGCGCGCTCCGTGCGACGTGTGCGACAATCCTCAACTCCACAACCGATCCCAGGAGCGCTCCTTATCCCACTCCGTGGTGGGTTCGAAGTAGCCCGTTCCGGGCAGCAGGTGCTGCTTCACGACCTCCTCGTTCAGCGTGATCCCCAAGCCAGGCTTTTCGGGCACTTTGACGTAGCCGCGATTGACGATGGGCTTTTCGATGCCCTCGACCAGGTCACCCCACCAGGGAATATCAACCGAGTGATTCTCCAGCACGAGGAAATTCTCCGTGGCTGCCGCGCAGTGCACGCTAGCCATGCAGGAGACCGGCGTTCCCGCGAAGTGCATGGCCATAGGCACACCGTGCTCCTGGGCAGCATCGCCGATCTTCTTGGTCTCGAGGATGCCGCCGGCGGTGGCCAGGTCAGGGTGGATCATGTCCACGGCGTGCTGACGGCACAGCTCGATGAAGGACTCCTTGAGGTAGATGTCCTCGCCGGTCAGCGTGGGCACGTCGATGGAGTCCGTAATCTGCTTCCACAAATCGGTGTATTGCCAGGGGATCATATCCTCCAGCCAGGCCAGGCTGTGTTTTTCGAGCGCGCGGCCCAGCCGGATGCAGGAATTCACGCCAATGTGGCCGAAGTGGTCGGCAGCCAGCGGGATGTCCATTCCTAGGATCTCCCGCACCTGCGCCACGTAGTCGGCCATCAGGGCGATGCCCTTGTCGGTGAGTTCGGCGCCCGTGAACATGTGCTGGGTTAGGGGCACGTCCTTCTGCTTGGTCCCCAGCGGCCGGCTGACGGTCCCGGGAGTGTCTTCCACCAGGTCAATCCCCAGGTCCATCTTGAGGAACGTGAAGCCCTGCTCCATGCGCTTCTTCAGCCGCTCGCCGTACACCTTCGGATCATGAGACTCGTCCGTATCCGCGTAGATGCGGATCCTTTCGCGAAACCTCCCGCCGAGCATTTGATAGACCGGCACGCCGTAGGCCTTGCCGGCGAGGTCCCACAGCGCCATCTCGACGCCGCTCACGCCGCCACCTTGCCGCGCGTGTCCGCCGAATTGCTTGAGCTTGCGGAAGAGGCGATCCACGTTGCAGGGGTTTTCGCCCAGCAGCCGGCTCTTGAGCATCAGCGCGTACGTGGCGCTGGCCCCGTCGCGCACTTCGCCCAAACCGTAGATGCCCTGGTTCGTGTCGAGACGGATGATGGGGCAGCGCATCGGGGCTCGGATGATGGCCACGCGCAGGTCAGTGATCTTCAGTTCCGAGGGATTCGAGCGCGTGTTGACACTCTGGAGCGCCGCCTCCGCGGGCGCATTCGCTAAGAGCGCGCCTCCCAGAGCGGCCGCAGAACTTTTCAGGATGCTGCGGCGATCCAGCAGATGTTCGCGTCGTTGCTTCATGATTTTGTCCACCTCATCTGACTTGCGTAGCGGCGGCCTTCAGGCCGGCATGTCACAATGGCACGCTGGGGCCTACCGCTACGGTTCCGCGGCAGGAAACAGCGATCGCGCCGCCAGAATGCGGGCCTTCGCTCCCGGTTCGCTCGTGCTGTAGAACCCCACCGTGCAATTCAGGCGGAAGAAGTAGGCGTCGCCGGCCTTGGCCGGGTGGCGACCCTCGATGCCATTTATTCCTCCGCCCGCTACCATTTCGCCTTGCCCTTCCAGGACCAGATAGATCTCCTCTTCGGTTTCGTGGTGGTGGGGGAAATTCGTGCCTCCCGGCGCGAACTCCATGATGAAGAGGCTGGTGAGCGTCCTTCCCGCGGCAAGCTTGTCTCGCGTGCTTTTCGTGTCACCCATCAAGAGCTGATAGAGAACCGAAGGTGGATGGCCTTCGACGGTCTGTTTCTTCACTTCGTCGATATTCGCCCGCAGCAACTTTGGCGTCTGAGAGACGGATGTCCCCGCGGGAATCTTGAACCCCATCACGAGCACGCGACATGGCTTGTCGGAGGGATTGGAAATCCCATGCCTGATGCCAGCCGGCAGGTACAGGTAGTCGTTCGTTCGCACCGGGACCTTCTCCTCGCCGTAGCTGAGCACTCCGGTTCCTTCCAGGATGACATAGACCTGTTCTTCCGCCGGATACGCGAGGAGTGCACAGGCGCCCCTGGCCTCGACGAGCATTTCACCGAACCGCGCCACTCCCTTGACGATGCTCGTGACCGAATCGCCCGCGCCAAAGATGGGCTGGTAGTGGCAAGTGCCCGTGCTCACGTCGGCTTTCTGGGTCGCGACGTCGGGGACGTAGCGATGCAAGAACGTCGGGTCAACCGTTCTCTCGGCGCCGAACAGCGTCGCGGTAATGAGAAGTGAAAGCGCGAGTCGCGTCATAGGCCACCCATTCAGTAAGTCATGGCATTCACGTAGTTGCCGTCCTCGTCGTAGTGCGGCCAGGGGCCGACGCGGCGAAAGCCGGAGATGATGAAGTCGTCGTACATCGGCGTCGGCTCGAAGTAACCCGGGTAGCGCAGATGCTCTTTGACCGCTGCTTCGTTCAGTTCCACGCCCAGGCCGGGAGCG
This sequence comes from Terriglobia bacterium, assembly GCA_050014795.1. Lineage (GTDB taxonomy): Bacteria > Acidobacteriota > Terriglobia > UBA7540 > UBA7540 > JALHUF01. Next base: position 35,101 of record JBEKCQ010000038.1, read on the forward strand.
TCCGGCACCGCAATGTAACCGTTCTGGATGATGGGTTTGGGCACGGCGGTGACCAGGTCCTGCCACCAGGGCATGTCCACGGCATGGTTTTCCATGGCGATGAAGTTGCCGAGCGTCGCCGCCAAATGCACGGCCGCCATGCATCCCACCGGCGAGCCGGCAAAATGCAAGACCGTGGGAATGCCGTGCCGGTCGGCGTAGTCGGCGATTCGCTTGGTTTCCCGCAGCGCGCCGGAAGTTTCCGGGTCGGGTTGAATGATGTCCACGGCGCGGTTTTCAATCAGGTTCTGAAAGCCTTCCTCCAGCCCGAAGGCGTCTTCGCCCGTCAGCGTGGGCGTGGTGGTGGCTTCGGAGATGGTCTTAAAGCCGCGCCAATCGCGGTAGTCGATTAAGTCCTCCGCCCAGGCCAACTGGTAGGGCTCGAAGGCCCGGGCGTAACGGATGGCATCGTTGACGTTAAGGTCGCCGAAGTGGTCGGCGGCGAGTGGCGCGTCCCAGCCGATGGCGTCACGGACCGCAGCGATGTATTCGCAAAGGTAACCCAAACCCTTCTCCGTGGCCGCACCGTTCTCGTGCACGGCGCCGGGCCGGTCGGCGACCAGGCTGGTGTACAAATCCATCTTGAAGAAGGTGAACCCCAGTTTCTTGCGCGCCAGCATGCGCTGGGCGTAAATCTTGGGGTCTTTATGGCCGGTGGTGTCGCAGTAGATGCGGATTCTGTCGCGGCGCTTTTCGCCAATCAGACGCCAAGCGGGAACCCCGTAGACCTTGCCGGCGATGTCGTGCAGCGCCATGTCCAGGGCGCTGTACCCGCCACCCATGCGCCCCTGACCGGCGAACTGGCGGATCTCCGACAGGATCGAGTCGATCTGCAAAGGATTCTTACCGAGGATGTGAGCCTTCAGGATTAGGGCAATGCCTTTGACCCCAGCGTCGCGCACTTCGCCCAGGCCGTACACGCCCTGGTTCGTATCAATGCGGATGATGGGGTAGTCATAATTTGCCGCCACCGTGCAGGCCCGCATGTCGGTGATCTTCAGGTCCGACGGGCTCGACAGCTTGTTCACTTTCTGAGCGACTGCTTCCCCGGGCTCCCCGGCAAGGAAAGTGCCGCCCATCAGAGCGGCAGAGGATTTCAAAAGAGTCCGGCGGTCCATCAGAGATTTCACCCCCTTGACTGTTGTGTATCTGGTCGGCGGTCATAGACCGCCGCTACAGCATTGTCGGCCTGAAGGCCGACGCTACTCCACCTTCATCCGCACCTTGGCGCCGTGCTGTTCCGCCCAGCGATTGAACTCTTCGATCATCTCTTTCGTCCAGCGGCCGTCGACCTGGCCGGGCGTGTAGCGGCCTTCGCGGAGCATCTGATGTCCCCAGTTATCCTGCATCTGGGTCATCTCGGAAGTGTCGGCGACTTTTTCTGCGAGGTGAGGCGGAATGAATGTAAGCCCTTCGGGGTCGCTCACCACCACGTCGCCGGGCATCACTGTGACCTGGCCGATGCGAATCGGCACGTTGATCCCCATCAGCGTGGCCTCGGCCAGCGCAGAAGGATCGAAATCGCGCACGTAGCAGCGGAAGCCTTTGATTTCGGAAATGCCGGAAACATCGCGCACCGCGCCGTTCACGATCAGGCCGGTGCCGGTCTTGGCAAAGATGGAGGTGGAGAGGTTGTCGCCGGCGAAGGTACCGTCCTTGATTTTCCCGAACAGGTCCACCACCAGCACGTCGTTCGGCTGGAGCGTATCAATCACCCAGGAGTTCTGGCCGCTACCTTTGCGGGCTTCCTTTTTGCCGTAGTCGTTGATGACCGCGTTCACGTCGGGCCGCAGGGGCATGAACACCGCCGTGACCACGCGGCCCACCAGGCGCTCGCCGGGATTGACCACTTTCCAGCCGCCTTCGAATTGATGGCGATAACCCGCGCTGCCCAGCACGGCCCAGGCTTCCTCCGCGGTGACGTTTTTCAGGCGAGCCAGCACCGCGTCGGGAACTTTCGGACGGCCGTCCGGGAAGCGCTCGCCTTTCCATTCGCGCGTGAACTCCGCGCGCTGGTCTTTCGAGAACATACCCAACTGGGCAAAGCTCTGGCTGGCAAAGTACAGGACCAGAGCCACGGGCAGCAGGTAGCGACAGCTTTTTCTCATATTGTCCTCGTCGTGGGCCACTTGCCGGCCCAAGGGTCGTCGATCAATCCTGGAGAAGTAACTAGCACTCCGAGAACTGGAGCGGGAATCATACAGCGCTTTCGCACGGCGCGAAAGAGGTCTTAGCTACGAGAACGAGCCCGCCCGGCTATAATGGCGGCGGTGGAAAGAGAGGGAGGACATGGAGCCATTTCGATATCACGTGTTCGTTTGCGATCAGCAGAAGCCCGAGGGCGTGCCCTGCTGCTCAGCGCGGGGTTCGGGAAAGATGATTGACGCGCTGCGCCGGGAAATTGCCGCGTGCGGGTTGAAAGAGGAGGTTCAGATTACCGTTTGCGGATCGCTGGGTGTATGCGAGCGCGGACCGAACCTGCTTGTCTATCCGGGGGGCGTCTGGTACTCGGGCGTGCGACCTGAAGATGTGCCGGAGCTTGTGCAGGCCCATTTCCAGGAAGGGCGCGTGCTGGATCGCCTGGTCAATGCGGACGCGTCGATGCTCGGAGTGGAGATACGCTCGAACCGCGACAAGATGCTGGCCGCGCTGCGTGCCAAAGACGCGGCAGGAGCGCTGCCCGATGACTTGGCGCAAACTATCGGGGCTTTTCGGGAAAGCCGCGTGATACTCACCGCTATCGAACTGGACCTTTTCACGGCGGTGGGGCAGGGAGCGAGCGCCCCGCAGATTGCAGGGAAGCTCAGCGCTGACCCGCGAGCCACGGAGATGTTGCTGAACGCGCTCACCGCCATGGGAATGATGACGAAGCAGGACGGTACATTCCGGAATACACCCGTTGCGGCTCGATACTTCGTCAAAGGCTCTCCGGACGACGCCCAAGCCGCCATGATGCATACCGTCCACCTGTGGGACCGCTGGTCCACGCTCACCGAGTGCGTGCGCGCGGGCACCGCCGTAAGCCGCAAGGAGGTGCGCGAGCGCGGAGAGGATTGGACGCGAGCGTTCATCGCCGCCATGCATCGCAACGCGGTGGAGCGGGCGGCACAGGTGGTGCAGGCCGTGGGCACGGAAGGCGTGGAACGCCTGCTGGACGTCGGCGGCGGATCGGGAGCCTATTCCATCGCCTTTGCGCGGGCGAGTGGGAAGCTCCAGGCTGAACTACTTGATCTGGAAACTGTCCTCCCCATCGCGCGAAGCCACATCGAAAAAGCTGGCTTGGCCGGCCGTATCAAGACCCGCGCGGGAGATTTGCGCAGCGGCAAGCTAGGTGAGGGATTCGATCTGGTGTTTGTCTCCGCCATTTGCCACATGCTGAGTTTGGAGGAGAACTTGGATCTGCTCAAGAGGTGCCACGCGGCCCTGGCGCTGAATGGTCGCGTGGTAGTTCAAGACTTTATTCTGGAGGCGGACAAGACCGCGCCGAAAACAGCCGCGCTGTTTGCGCTCAACATGCTGGTGGGGACGCAGGCCGGGTCGAGCTACAGTGAAGAGGAATACAGCAGTTGGCTGCGCGAGGCAGGTTTTCGGGATGTCCGGCGTGTCCGGCTGCCCGGGCCCTCGGGGTTGATGCTGGGGACGCGGCGCTGAGGAGATTGTGCGGATCTGTCGCGTCGGCTACTGCAACTTCAATAGAAAAATCCCGTGGCCGACGCCCGCGGGTTCGTTGTTCCGCCCCGACTGGAACGCAATCCACTTCCCATCGGGACTGACCACGGGGTTCGAGGCCTTGTAACCCTCATAGTCGGCCCAGTGCGTCAGGCGGACGAAGTCTTCGCTGCCGGGGACCAGCCTTAGCTTCCAGATATCAATGTTCGCCCACTTCTGGTCGGCAGGCACATTCTGGCCGCGGCTTGATTCCACCAGCGTCCACTCCCCATCAGGTGAAATACCCTCGACCTCGTTATACTCGTCGGCCAGCTTGCGGTACACCGTGATCTTTCCGGTGTTGATTTCGATTCCCATCACATCGGCAAGGGGAGAGCGATAGCAGGTGTAAATCAGCTCCGTATCGTCGCGACGGAAGTCCTGAGCCTCGAGCGTGCATTCAGGCGCGCGGGCGCGGGTCAGCTCCTTCCTGTTGACGAGAGCGGGGGCGCCGTCCTTATACGCGATGTCGGCGGTGTAGAGGACGGACTCACCGGGGGCCAACAGCTCGGGATACTGCCCGTGCGTATTGGCCCAGGCAATCTTCATCTGCTTTCGTGAAATAGCGACGCCTTCGGAGATCTTGTGGCCGAGCGGCGCGGGCGGGGTCTTGGCGTCCGCCTTCATCACCCACATCTCCTGGTCGCGGTCGCGTGTGGTGCGGATGTCGGTGAAGCCGCGCGCCCCGATGAGGAACAAGTCTCCGTTGGGCAGATACTGCACGCGAAGGAATCCTGTGTGCTGGAAGTGTCCAGTGAGGAGGCGTGTCAGCCGGGTTTGCAGGTCGATTTCAAACGCGTCACCGAAGCTCTTCCCCATGAACGCGATGCCCTTGCCATCTGGCGACCATGCAGCCCGTTCGCCGAATCCCGTGAGCTGTGTGATGTTGGCCGGCAGTTCCTTCTCCGGGTTGCCGGGCTTCTTTGACTGGGCGAGGCAAAGCTGCGCGATACAGAGCAGAGCGAGTGCCAAGTGTCGCGCCGCCATCCGTGTCCTGGGCATCGGTGAACTCTCCGCTTTGTACTGTGTGGAAAAAGCCGCAGAGTTAAAGGACAACTCTGCGCTACAAGATCAGATCCACGACGCCTTCCGCAATTTCGCCCAGGTATTGTCCGTCGGCCACGATGTCGGCCGCGATGGCGACACGTGGCTTCGAGCGATCCCAGTTCTCCGGAATCGTGACCGTGAAGCCTCCGCTGCTATCGCCGCGGGGCGGCACGGTGAGGCTGACGACTTCCGGCGTTGCCTTCCAGCTCGCGGGCAGTACCAGCGCAGCCTCCACGGGCATGGTCTTGGCGCGATAGTTGTGGACGCGCAACTCCACCGCGGCGCTCGTTCCCGGCCGCGCTTCGAGTTGATAGGGATACAGCCTGGCCCAACTGGGGTTCAAACCGAAATCGCAGTCCGGGTCGGCCACGACGGAGCGGAAATACTCCTGTTGTTTATCCAGCCGGCGCTGCAAATCCTCCATGTCTTCCTTGTTGCTCAGGAACGGCTTGCCGTGGCCGGGAGCGACGAGCGTGGGCTGGTGTTCGAGGATGGTGCGCATGGATTTGACGTGGCTGTCGTTTTCCACCCAATTGCGGAAGATGAGGTTGTGGCGCAACTGATAGGGTGCCTGCCCCGTCGTGGGGAAGAAAGCATCGCCGGTGAAGGCCACGCGCGCGCCGTCCAGGTCGGCGAACATAGCCATCTGATATTCCGTGTGGCCGGGGGAATAGTACACCGTGAATTCGAACTCCTCCCATTTGAACCGCTCGCCGTGCCGGAACGAACGGTCCACCTTGATGGGCTCCGCCAGGATGCAGCCCAGGTTGTAGCCGCGCGGATTCTGCAAAACGTCCACCATATTCTCGTAGCACCAGATCTTGGCGCCGTGGTGCCGGACCAGGTAGGGGAAGCCGTTCAAATGATCGTCGTGCATGTGGCTGGGCAGGGCGACGTCGATCGATTTCAGGCCATAGCGGGCTTTGAGCTCCGGAATGGTGTGCTCGACGAAGCGCATGCGGTCGAGCACCGGCGCGGCGCCGTTGAAGCCGCTGAAGAAATTTCCGCTGGCCGACCCGTAATCGACGAAGAGCGCTTTGCCGCTCTCGCTGATGACGGCGTAGAACGTGGAAGTAGTCTGGTGCGCGCAAATCAAGTGCGGCGTCACGGCGAAGGGCTTGTTCTCCACCGTCAGCGTCGAACCGGGCGAGTAGGCTTCATACCAACCTTTCATTTTGCCTATGAGGTCGGTCATGCCCGCCGCGGGACTCGAGAAGGGCTCGCCGTGCGAGGGACAGACGAGCTCCGGCCCGAGCTCGCGCAGCTTACTTAATGAGAAAGTTGCGAAATCAACCCCGTCGGGACTGCCGTACTGATATTGCAGCTCGTAGAGGTTCACCACTTTACCGGGTGAATGGATCAGGTCGCCGGAGAACGCGACCTTCTTTCCGTCCACGGTGCCGACCAGGCTGATGGAGCCGAGCGTATGGCCGGGCGTGGGAAAGATGAGAAGTTCGTGTGGCCCCCAGCGGAAAGTCTCGTAGTCGCGCAGGGCGTCGGCCGCGGGGACGTTGCGGGTGAGCGTGAAGAAATCGTTCCGCACGTAGTAGAGATGAAACACGCGCCGGTTGCGCCAGAAATTCTCCGCGTCTTCGAACAGGTGGCGTTCGTGCGCCGGAACGTGAATGGGGATGCGCTCGGCCACGGCGCGCGCGTCGCCCTGGCACTGGTCGCGGTGGTGGTGGGTGTGCAGGATGCCCTCTACCTTCGTGACGCCGATCTGGCCCAGGAGCTTCAGCACGTGCCCCGAACCAAAATCAATCAGCAGGGCGCGGTCGCCATTTTTCAGCACGTACACGTTGCAGGTATCGCGCAGCAAGTAGAGGTTAGGAGAAATCTGCGTCAAGCCCCCGCCCGGAGTGAATCGCACCGGAGTCTGAGGTGCTGGTGAGGCTTCGGCTGGGGAAACGCTGCTCACCAGTCCCGAGGCCATCAAGCCGGCCCCGGCGCTCTTGAAGAAATCGCGGCGATTGACGCCAGCATGCTTCGACGGTTTCTGCTTCTTCATGGCAAAGCCTCCCGGATTGACAGGTCTTCAACGGAACGCAGGGCTTTCGAGGAAGTACTGCTCACCGAGCGCGTATAGGGTACTCAATCGGGGGGAACATGCAAGTCAGTTATGGAGTGAGGTTGGAGCTGGCAGGCATCATCTGGCCCGAACGTACGGCGGTTACTCGGACTGATCCGAGCTGCGCGCTTCGAGGGACGCCGGGGTCGGCGCCTCCGACGATTTCGACGTGCCGTCCGTGATTTGGACCAGCGGGCTGACGAGGGAAGTCATGTCCTGCTCATTGCGCAGCAGGTCCGTCAAGGTCGTCTTGCTGAGCACTTGGTCCACAACGTTTTGCACGGCTTGCCAGAGCGAGCGAATGGAACAATCCACCACGCTTGTGCAGGCCTTCTCAATCCCGGTGTGGTCGGAGCAGAAGTCGGATTCAAACAGGCGTCCACCGAGCGCCGTCAGGGCTTCACCGACGGCAATCTGATCGGGCGGGCGCGAGAGGCTATAGCCGCCAATCTGGCCCCGGGCGCTCTTCACCAGCCCGGCGCGCCGCAAAATCCGCATCAGCTTGGCCACGTAGAAACTGGAGAGCCCCTCAGCCTCGCTGATTTCGGGAATGGTGAGACTCGCTTTTCCGCCCTGCCGCGCGATGCGCAGCAAGCAGCGCAGGCCGTATTCCTCTTGGGAGCTGAATTTCATAACCTTCTTCGTAGCGGCGCCCTTTAGGGCGCCATGGCTTCGTCGTAGCGGCGCCCTTTAGGGCGCCATGGCGGGCTAAAGCCCGCCGCTACCTCACATCATGCCGAGCTGAAGCCGAGCGGCCTCCGACATTCGACTCGGCTCCCAGGGCGGATCCCAGACCAACTCAACCTTAACGTCCTTGACCCCGGCAAGCTGCTTGATCTTGTCCTGCACTTCCATCATCAGCATGCCCGCCACCGGGCAGCCCGGAGCGGTGAGCGTCATCTTCACGCGCACCTCACCCGAAGGCTCGACCTTGAGTTCGTAAATCAATCCCAGGTCATAGATATTGACCGGAATCTCCGGGTCATAAATGTTGCGCAACACGTCGGCAACGATCTTATCTTGCAGCGCGATGGTTTCAGGTGCGTCCATCACTTACTCCACGGCCGATTCTGTGGTGACCAGGTCTTCGCTGCCACTCAGCGCGCTGCGCAGCGTATGCCAG